>NZ_JANFZX010000050.1:0-21924 GCF_024461615.1 Anaerotruncus sp. DFI.9.16 | reverse complement strand
CCGCTACGGATTCGATGGGATTGAGCTGTGGGGGGCGCGCCCCCCCCCCCCCGCCTGTTCTTTTTATTTCCCGCCGCGGCGATCCCGGAGATACGCGAGGATTTCCTCCGCGTTGGTGTCCGGCTTGACCTTCGGCATGGCCCTTTCGATCACGCCCTCCCCGTCGATGAGGTAGGTGCTCCGCACGACCCCCATGCTCACCTTTCCGTAGAGCTTCTTCTCCTGCCAGACGCCGTAGGCCTGCAGGACGGTCAGCTCCGGGTCGGAGAGAAGCAGGAAGGGCAGGCCGTGCTTTTCGGCGAATTTCCGGTGGGAGGCGGCGGAATCCCTGCTCACCCCGATGACCACCGCGTCCAGCTCCCGGAACGCGTCGTAGGCCGCCGCGAAGGCGCAGGCCTGCCGGGTGCAGCCGGGGGTGTCGTCCCTGGGGTAAAAGTAGAGCACGACCCTTTTCCCCCGAAAGTCCGACAGGGAGACGGGCCGTCCGTCCTTGTCCGGCAGGGTGAAATCGGGCGCTTTGGTTCCGGCTTCCAGCATATCAGCCATCCTCCTTGATGAATACATAGTGATTTTCCCCGGAACAGCCGGCGTTATACCGGTATCCCAGTTCGCGGAACTCCCGGATGTCCCCGGCGGCGGTGACGTTGTTTTCCGCCAGCCACCGCACCATCCGTCCCCGCGCCATCTTGCAGAGCGTCCCCTTTTCGATCACGCGCCCCTCCTTCCACTCCCCGAAGGTGCAGGTGAGGAACCGCACCTGGGGCGGCAGATGCGGCTTCACCGCCCGGCTGTACTCCGCCGATGCGAGGTTGACCAGGAGGTCCGTCTCCCCGGCCAGCGCCCGCGCGGGCTTGTCCCCCCAGAAGCCGTAAAGGTCCCGATGTCCGTCGACCGGGAGCCTGGCCTGCATCTCGAGCCGGTAGGGGACCACCCCGTCGAAGGGCCGCAGCAGTCCGTAAAAGCCTGAGAGAATGCGCAGGTGCTCCTGAAGGTAGGCGAACTGCCCCGTCTCAAAGACGCCGGGGGCCATGTACTGGTACTGGATGCCCTCGTAGGAGAGGACCGCCGGGGTCAGCCGCCCGCGCAGGTCCATGCGGCACAGCCGTTCCGCGTTGAGGGCGGCAATCGCGTCGCTGCACTGCCAGAGGGCCTTCAACTCCCGCAGCGGCATCGGGCGCAGGACGGACAGCAGGCGTTCCGCCTCCGGCAAAAACCGGGGCGGGCCGAGGGGTTCGAGGCTGTCGGCGTCCTCATGCATTTTTTTCGCGGGGGATATGATGATCCGCATAGGCGCCTCCTTATCGCAGGCTCCGCGCCAGACGCTGCCGCGCCGGGCCCGTGCCGTCGTACCCGGCGCAGCGGCTGGGCTTTGCGTTGACTTCGCGGTCCAGAAGCGGCTGTTCCCGGCGGGCGGGGTCCAGCGCATGGTCCAGCGCCGTCACGTCCTCCCACGCCCGGTTGAGAAAGGCAACCTCCCGCCGCCCGTGCGTCCTCGTCAGCCGGATGTCCCCCGCGCGGCGGAGGTATTCCCCGGCGGTCTCCGGCTCGACGCCGGCGGCGTCCAGGCTCCTGCGAAGCCCCTCGAGGAAGGTCGCGGGCAGCGCCTCCCACTCGGCGCCGCTCAGACCGAAGAGGACAAAGGCGTAGCGGCTGCGGCAGTGGACCGCGAGCAGGCTCTTCCGCCCCCGGAGGGTGATGACGTGCAGGTCCCAGCAGGCCTCGCGGTCGGGCGTCTCCCCGTGGGGGAGGCTGTCCATCTTCAAATGCCGCCGCAGCGGGATCGTCAGTCCCAGTTCCATCGTTTCATCCCTCCCGGGGAAGAAAAATCTTTTCCACGCGGTAACGGCCCGCGTCAACCTCCATCAGGCAGAGGGTGAGCGCCAGGCCGAACCGCCGCCTGCCGCAGCCCCCGGGGTTGAGCCACAGCACCCCGTCCCGGTCCTCCGCGGCGTACTTGTGGGAGTGCCCGCAGACCACCACATCCACGCCGTTCAGCCCGCGCGGCACGTCCCTCCGGTTGTGCGCCAGGAAGAAGCGTACCCCCTCGATGGTGAACGCGAGCGTTCGGGGCAGGTCCTCCGCCCACGCTCCGTCGTTGTTGCCCCGGACGAGGTGGGGCTGCGCGCAGGCGCGCAGCGCGTCCGCGACTTCCGGGGTGTCGAAATCCCCGGCGTGGACGACGGCGTCCGCCTCGGCCAGCAGGGCCCTGACCTCCTCCCGCAGGAGGCCGTGGGTGTCTGATAACAGGACGATTTTTTTCATGGCCGCCTCCCGCTCCGCAAGGTTCCCGCCGTTATTCTACCATATTCCGCGTTTTTTTGGAACGCCCCGCGCCCCCCGCCGCGGACAAAAAACGCACCGCGGAAGCGGTGCGTTTTTCCGAACCCGGAGACCTCAGATGAGGATCCCCTCGCAGTGGTCCACCTCGTGCTGGATGATCTGGGCGGTCCAGCCAGCGAAGGTCTTCAGACGCGTCTGGAACGATTCGTTCTGGTAACGCACCTTGATGGATTTCCAGCGTTTGACCCTCCGGGTGCCGGAGAGGGAGAGACAGCCCTCCTCCGTCTCATAGGGCTCGGAACGCCTGATGATCTCGGGGTTAAACATCACCGTGTAGTTCCCCCCGTTTTCAAAGGCGATGATGCGTTTGCTGACGCCGATCATATTGGCCGCCATGCCCACGCAGCCCTGTCTGTGGGCCTCCAGCGTGTCCAGCAGGTCCCTCGCGGCGGGCAGGTCGGCCTCCCCGGCCGGTTCGGCCTTCCGCGCCAGGAACGCTTCGTCCCTCATAATTTCCCGTATCATCGGTCTTTCCCCTTTCTCTCCACGGATTCCCGCGCGCCGCGCCCGCTAACGGCGGCCCTGCGCCGCAGTCTCCGCGTGCCGCGCCGCTTTTTTCAGCGACAAAAGGAGCAGGACGACGCCCGTCCCGAGGAGGATATGCCCGATCCCGGCGATCCCGGAGATCGCCGCGTCCATCCCCTTGGAAAGCGGAAGCGCAAGCACCTGAGGGATCCCGCGCGCCACCATCATGACCGCCGTGAGCGGGAGCCCCACGTTGTAGAGATACAGGAAGGCGCGGAAGGATTTGTAATGCTCCAGGCCGTCCCCGCGCCCGGCAAAGAGCGCGACGATCAGAAAGAGGAACATCCCCAGGATAAACAGGTGGGTGTGCACCTTGCCCAGGGCCGTCGCGCCCGTAAAGGCGTTCCACTTGGTAAATTCGCGGTAAAATACGCCGCCCGCCATGGCGAGGACCGCATAAGCAAACGCGAAATTCAGGTATTTTTTCATATCAGTGTTCTCCTTTCATCGCCCGGAAGCCCATCACGACCATCCAGACGTAGACGCAGGTTTTGGGGATCATCAGCATGCCGACCGGCGGCAGGGCGTCGGCAAAGAGCACGACCGGAAGGTAGAAGGCGAAGCTGAGCAGAACGGCGAGCCACAAGAAGCGAAACGCGCGGTCCCCGTGCCGTCTGGCGCTCCGATAAAAGAGAAGCACGATCAGCAGCCCCAGCAGCGCGAAGGGGATGTTGCGGTAGATCCCCCAGCTGAGCGGCGCGTCGGCGCTGGTCCAGCGGTTCTGCGGCGCCAGGCAGAGGAGGATGCGGGAGAGCGAAAGCGCCCAGACGGCCGCCGTCAGCCCGGCCCGGCCGGTGATCCGGTACCGTGCCCGCCACACATAATAGAGCAGCAGGTAAAAGACGGTCATAGTGATCGAAGTGACCAGCTTCCCGATGCCCAGCGCCGCGGGATAGGATTCCAGCCCCGTGGTGCAGAGCGCGACGGCGCGGGGGATCAGATGGAAGGCGTCCCCGCAGCCGAGGACGACGGCCATGACCCCAAACAGCAGGTACTGTTTTTGATCTTTGCCGCCGCGGATCATCCGATATCCCAGCGTGATGACGGTGGACAGGTAAACGATGTCGAAGAGGGTTTCAAATACTGCCTGCATCGCGGCGTCTCCTTTCAAGTTGAACGGCGTTCACAATAAGCGCTCTGAAAACCCGTCCTCAGACGGGCTTTCAGGCCGGATACAGGACCCGGCGGATCACTTCAAGCAGCACCTCGCAGTCGTCCTCCTGCCGGGCCAGCAGCGTCAGGAGGTTGGACAGCACGAAATCGATCAGGTCCGATTCCGAAAACGACGCGGAAAACGCGTCCCTTCTGACGGCCGGGTCCGCCCGGAGCGACTGCGCCATTCCCGCCTTCATGTGGGAAAAATACTGCTCCATGGTTTTGCGCGCCTGTTCCTTGGCGGAGCTGGCGACGCTGATGGAATGCGCCGTGAAAAAGTGGGGGTACTCCCTGGTCCCCTGCCGGACGCTGTCGAAGATCCAGCGGACATATTCGGGGAAGGGCTTCTGTTCGCAGCACTGCTCCATGTGGAAAATATCCTGCCAGACGCTCTCGATGGTCGCGGTGACCAGGGCGTCCTTCGAGGGAAAGTAGTTGTAGAGCGACCCGAGCGCCACATGGCACGCCTTTGCGACCGAACGCATGTCCAGGGAGGACAGGCCCCGTTCGGACACCATATCCCGGCAGGTTTTCATAATCGCTTCTTTCGACGTCACCACCGTGTTGACCGTAACCACCCCGCTTTTCGTAACTGAACAATGTTCATTATAGCGTGTCGCCGACCGTTTGTCAAGGCGCCGTAAAAATTCGACACTTTTTTTATCCAGTTTCCCACGAGCTGCACGGCGGACGGGCCTTGCCGGGTTGCCGTTCGCAGGGGTGTAGGGCGCGATATGCGTAGAAAAACCGCCCTATAAGGGGCGGCTTTTCAAAAATTTTGGTCAGAGTGTAATTATTGAACTTGGAGAAAGCTTGCAATATCTTTCTATTAGAGGTTTCTTTTGAATCACTGTTAAAATGAATACTAAATGTAAACTTCAATAGCCAAATACTTTGGGGTTTTTAATATAGCCCTAAGTTTTAATATACGGATGTCTAATTCGTAAGGCCTTGTGTTTTTCCGTATATTGATAGACCTCTGGGACGGTCGGAACAATAAACCTAAAGCCGCCCAAACCTTGCATTTCCCACAGACTCATAGCAGGTTGACGTTACAGCTTAGCTACAATAGAATCCAAGCGTTTTAACCGTTCAGCAACAACTATACCCTGCCTATTTTCTGCCATACCGCGCAAGTGCTTATAAGTGTCTTAAAATTCTCGCCCCTGCATGAACACAGATAAAGTAGAAGACCTCCGAAAAAAGACAACAGTCTTCTACAATGGTCCGAGTGACAGGATTCGAACCTGCGGCATCCTGCTCCCAAAAATTTCTGGGGAGCTTTTTGTGCTTATTTGTAGTGGTTTATAGTCATTTCCGCTCAGTTTTACTTACTCTTTGGCACTCTTTGATACACTGTTTCCGCGTGCTCCGCACCCGGCTGTGGTAATCAATGTGGTCAAAAACGCTTCCCGCCCAGAGCCGGCGCTTGTCACCGGACCCAGGCGGGAAGCGTTTTTATCATAGGCCCCACTCGATCTCGCGCAGCTGCTCAGCAGCGTCCATCGCCATCCGTTTATCCCGGAGTTGCGGATCGTCATAAGACTTTCTGCGGCACATCCAGCAGGAGCAGTGGATCTTCCCCTTTGCAAAACGACCCGTCGCCCCATGCGCCCACGTAAAGATATACGCTTCACCGCCGATTCGACTGAGGATTCCTTCCTTGCGATGAATGGCGCGCTTGCGCTGCTTGCGATAGTAACTGCGATCTCTGTTCAATTGTGATCACTCCTTGACAGTTTGGGCCACCTGCAAGAGACGTCAAGGAAATATGCTCTCTTACAGGCAACCTATCTGCCAAGGGAAGGTGCGTACATTCTTCATGCGATTTTAGCCTCTCAGTTTTGAGTATCGTAGCTCTTTTCTGCCGGGAAGTCAAGCTGCTTGCAACGGCATTGCCACGCTCAGTTTCTGCGTCGCTGTAAACAAAGAAATAGCGCATTTCTTTACCCGGTCAAACTATTAGAGGAACCCAGTGCTTTGGAAACTAAAAATCGTGCGCTTTTATCATTTTATTGCCATTTCTGACCGAATGTGTTATCATTAAAAACAACGCTGTCGGTGTTGTGATAAGCCTCAGCAGTGTGGCGGTATCTCTGCAATACTCTGCCATCTGGCAGAGTATTTTTCATATATTGAGAAGAGGGGAACGCTTTATGGCTGTCAGTTATAAAAAGCTCTGGAAACTGCTCATCGACAAAGATATGAAGAAGAAAGACCTGTGTGTAAAAGCTGGCATCAGCCCAGCGTCCGTTACCAAAATGGGCCGTAATGGTCATGTCTCCACAGAGATACTTCTAAAGATTTGTACGGCATTAAACTGCGGTGTTGAAGACATTATGGAGATCGTGACAGGTAATCCAAAATCGCAAAATGATGAAGGAGACGCCAAGGATGTTTGATAGGGTCAAGTTTAGACTATATACACATTTTTATTGCGCCAATCAGGGATTGATGCCAATTAGATATATTCACTCTCATGACTTTGGTGGCTCCGTTTGTAATGATTTATCTCTATACGCTTCCTGTTAAAATAAAGTTAATGCATTTTAGTTGGATGCTGAGAAAGCGAAAAAGAAGGATTAAGTATAATTGGATTGGAGAAGCTCACCTATGAACAAACAACAGCTGGCAAATAAAATCTGGGAATCTGCCAACAGAATGCGTTCCAAAATTGAAGCGAACGAGTATAAGGATTATATTTTGGGCTTTATTTTCTATAAATTTCTGTCCGACAAGGAAGTCGAATTCCTCAAAAAAGACGGTTATGAAGATGCTGATATTCAGGAGAATACCCATGAGAATAACGAACCGCTTGTAGACTACTGCCAGCAGCACCTTGGGTACTTTATTGCTTATGATAACCTATTCTCCACTTGGCTGGCAAAGGGTAACAGCTTCACTGTGGATAATGTCAGAACGGCCCTCTCTGCATTTAACCGCTTAATTAGTGAAACTCAAAAAAAGGTGTTCTATAAGATTTTCAACACCTTGGAAACTGGCCTAAGCAAGCTTGGGGACAATACCAGCAGCCAGACCAAGTCAATCAGTGAGTTGATTCAGTTAATCAAGGATATTCCAACAGATGGAAAACAGGACTATGATGTTCTGGGCTTTATCTATGAGTATCTTATTAGCAACTTTGCGGCCAATGCCGGTAAAAAGGCTGGTGAGTTTTACACCCCTCACGAAGTGTCTCAGCTCATGTCTGAAATTGTTGCGCACCATTTGAAGGACAGAGAAAAAATTGAAATTTACGACCCCACAAGCGGTTCTGGCTCTCTGCTTATTACTATTGGTAAAAGTGTTTCCAAGTTCACAAAAAGCAAAGATGACATCATGTACTACGCCCAGGAGCTAAAGGAAAACACCTACAATCTGACCCGTATGAATCTTGTTATGCGTGGAATCAAGCCGGATAATATCTTCACCCGTTGCGGCGATACCTTGGAGCAGGACTGGCCCATGTATGACGATGTTACCCAGGAGTATAACCCCCTGTACCTGGATGCCGTGGTCTCCAATCCGCCCTATTCTCAGCGCTGGGATCCGAAGCATAAAGAGACCGATTCACGCTACCGCTATGGAATTGCGCCCAAAGGCAAAGCGGACTACGCTTTCCTGCTGCATGACCTCTATCACCTGAAACCGGATGGAATTATGACCATCGTTTTGCCCCATGGCGTTCTGTTCCGTGGCGATGCGCTGGGGGGAACTGATGGACAGGGCGAGGGCGAAGGTAAGATTCGCCGCAATCTAATTGAGAATAACAACATCGAAGCAATTATCGGCCTACCTGCAAACATTTTCTTTGGAACGGGTATTCCAACGATTATTTTGGTGCTGCGCCAAAAGCGCGAGGAATCTGACGTCCTGTTTATTGACGCTTCCAAGGGTTTTAGCAAGGTGGGCAAAACGAATAAGCTCATGGCGTCCGACATCAAGCGAATTGTGGATGCGGTTGCCGCTCGTCCCCAGAGTATTGAAAAATTTGCTCGTCTGGTTTCCAAAAAGGAAATCCGCCGCAATGGTTACAACCTGAACATTCCGCGTTATATCGATTCCTCTGACGTCCCGGAAACATGGGACATCTACGCTACCATGTTTGGTGGCATTCCCAACCACGAGATTGACCGCCTGGAGTCCTATTGGGCCGCATTCCCCCTATTAAAGAAACTGCTGTTTGCGTCCGATGACACCCCGTATTCCACATTGGCTGCCAAAAACATCAAAGAAGCCATTGAGGGCAGTGACGATGTACAAGAATTTGTCACCGCCCATCAGGCCGCATTTGCTGACTTTGACGCGTATCTGGACGGCGAACTGATTGAAAAAATGATGGATCTGCATGTCGCTCAGACAGAGGACGTGATCACACAAAATATTTTTGGCCGCATTGCGCCGTTGCCGCTTTTGGACAAATACCAGGCCTATCAGCTGTTGGACGATCAATGGAGTAAAATTGCCACTGATCTTGAAGTAATTCAGACGGAGGGCTTTGAGGCTGCAAAGCAGGTTGATCCCAACATGGTGATCAAAAAGAAGGATGACAAGGAAGAGGAAGTACAGAACGGCTGGGTCGGCCACGTGATCCCCTTTGAGCTGGTGCAGACCACCCTTCTGAAGGAGGATTACGACGCGCTCAAAGCGAAGGAAGCGCGGCTGGACGACATTGCAGCGGAGCTGACCGAGGTTATTGACTCTATCGACGAGAGCGACCGCGGCGAATTTTTGAACGACGAAAACACTGCTTTTGTTGCCAAGGAATTTGCGGCAAAGCTTGCGGAAATTTATGGGGATGTTTCATCCCCGGAGCTGGAAGGCGTGCAGGGCTATCTGGACTTGCTGGGTGCAAAGGTCGGAAAAGCAAAAAAGCTGGAATATATCAAAAACCACCAAGAGGTCAACTGGACCAATGTAGAGGGAAATGCCCCTTATGCAAAAGCCAAAGTTTCCACTTATATCAAAGCGCTTCGGGCGGCCTATACCTTCCCGGAGGATTCCTTTGAGGGGAAAATGATCAAGGCCGATAAGCTGCTGACAGAGGAGAAGCGCGTCAAGAAAGAAACCAGGGAAATGACAGAAGCGCTGCACCTGAAAACGAAAGAAACTATTGAAGGGATGAGCGACGAGCAAGTCCTAGATTTGCTGCGCCTGAAATGGATTGCTCCGCTGTGCGCCTCTCTGAGAGCTATGCCAGAGGATATCATTGATAGACTGGAAAAGGCAGTGCAGGAGTTAGCGGATAAGTATGCCGTGACCTATGTGGAACTGGACAAGCAGATACAGAAGTCGGAAACTGTGCTTGCCAGCATGATTGACAACCTCACAGGTAGCGAATTTGCCATGAAAGGGCTTGGCGAATTCCAGTCGCTGCTGAAAGGTGAACGGGATGAATGAGATAAAAAAGCCTGCGATTCGTTTTCAGTGGTTTTTTGATGAGTGGGAAAAGCGTTCTATAGGTGAGCTGACAGAAGAGCTGCATGAGTATGCCACGCTTGATTCTTCATATCCTCTGCTTACCTCCTCACGCGAGGGGATCATGTTTCAAGACGAATATAGAAGCAATCGAACTACCGAGAACAATGAGACTCTTTTCAGCGTAGTGCCATATGGGAAATGCACATATCGTCACATGAGTGATGATGACATTTTTCACTTCAATATTAATGACATAGTAGAAAAAGGCCTCGTCAGTAGAGAATATCCTGTTTTTGACAGCACAGATAACAATGATTTACGCTTTATAGTTGCGCTTCTGAATTCTTCTGAGCAATTTAGAAGGTTTTGCCGGGAGCGAAAAATGGGTGGGACCAGGACAAGACTCTATTATAAGCACTTAAGTAACTTTAAGCCACGGTGTCCCATGTTTAATGAACAAAGGAGT
Source organism: Anaerotruncus sp. DFI.9.16 (assembly GCF_024461615.1). Lineage (NCBI taxonomy): Bacteria > Bacillati > Bacillota > Clostridia > Eubacteriales > Oscillospiraceae > Anaerotruncus > Anaerotruncus sp. DFI.9.16. The sequence goes on along the minus strand of NZ_JANFZX010000050.1, from coordinate 12,017 downwards.
ATTGCTGATTTTTTAGATAACATTAATAGTTTACTTTCACATCACCAATCCAAACTTAAAAAACTCCAAGCCCTTAAAGCATCCATGCTGGAAAAGATGTTCCCAAAAGATGGCGCAGATGTGCCGGAGGTGCGTTTTAAGGGATTTACTGGAGCGTGGGAGCGGCGTAAGCTGGACCATGTGTTCATCGACTTGCAAAATAACACTCTTTCAAGGTCGTGTTTGTCTTTTAAAGAAGGGTTAGCTAAAGATATTCACTATGGCGATGTTTTAGTTAGATTTGGGGAAGTCTTAGATATAAAAATAGCGCCACTTCCTGCGATTACAGATGAGTCAATTATTATTAAATATAAGAAATCTTTTTTAAGAAATGGAGATATCATTGTAGCAGATACCGCTGAAGATGAAGCTGTTGGAAAGTGTACTGAAATTGTTGGAATAAATAGCGAAGTAGTGATTGCAGGACTCCATACAATACCATACCGACCGCTGATATATTTTGCGCCAGGATACCTTGGATATTATATGAATTCTCCAGCATATCATAATCAGCTTTTACCGTTTATGCAGGGCATAAAAGTTACGTCAATTTCAAAGTCATCAGTGAAAGAGACCACCATTGCATATCCACAATCAATAGATGAGCAAAAACAAATTGGAAACTATTTTTGCCAGCTCGACAACCTAATAACGCTTCGTCAGCAGGAACTCGACAAACTCCAATCCATAAAAAAAGCCCTACTGGAAAAAATGTTCTTCTAATACAGGAGGCTGCCATGGCATTTGAAAATGAAGCTGTCTTTGAAGCAGCGCTTATTAATTTACTGACAGAAAAATATGGTTGGGAGCCAGAAATCCTGCGCTATAAAACCGAAGAAGATCTAATCCAAAACTGGAAACAAATCCTCTTTGAGAACAACCGGGATATAGACCGACTGAATGATGTTCCCATGACCGATGGAGAAATGCAGCAAATCCTTGACCAGATCACTCATCTTCGCACTCCACTGAAGCTTAACAGTTTTATAAACGGCAAAACGGTGGCCATTAAGCGGGATAACCCCACCGATGCGTTACACTTTGGCAAAGAGGTCAGCCTGAAAATCTACGATCAGCGGGAAATTGCTGCCGGACAAAGCCGCTATCAGATTGCCAAGCAGCCGGTGTTCAAAGCGCGAAGCGCCATTCTGCCCAATCGCCGGGGTGATTTTATGCTGCTCATCAACGGTATGCCCTTGATCCACTGTGAACTCAAGCGCAATGGCGTGGATGTAAGCCAGGCATATAACCAGATTGAAAAATACGCCCATGAAGGCGTGTTCTCCGGCTTGTTTGCCCTGGTACAAATTTTTATTGCCATGCAGCCGGATGAGACGGTCTACTTTGCTAATCCTGGCCCAGAGGGAATGTTCAACAAGGATTTTTATTTCCATTGGGCGGACTCCAATAACGAACCGCTCAACAACTGGAAGGACATAGCCCAGTATCTTCTTTCCATCCCTATGGCGCACCAACTGATTGGATTTTATACGGTGGCCGATGATACCGATGGGATTCTGAAAGTCATGCGCAGCTATCAGTATTATGCGGCCTCCCGTATTACCGGCCGTGTTGCTATGCGGCGCTGGGCGGATAAAGATCCGTATGGCGGCTATATTTGGCACACGACCGGCTCTGGCAAAACCCTGACCAGTTTCAAGTCGGCTCAGCTGATTGCCGGCTCAAAAGACGCCGACAAAGTGGTATTCCTGATGGACCGCGTGGAGCTTGGAACGCAGTCTCTGATGGATTATCGAGGATTTGCCGATGATGCGGATTCCGTGCAGTCCACAGAAGATACAAATGTACTGGTGGCCAAGCTGAAAAGTGACGATCCGGCTAACACGCTGATTGTCACATCTATTCAAAAAATGAGCCGCATCGAGGAAAACAGCAGTTATAATTCGCGTGACATCGAACTGATCCAGGAGAAGAGAATTGTCTTTATCATTGATGAGGCGCATCGTGATGTGTTTGGCGAGATGCTGCGCAAGATCAAGGAAACTTTCCCCAACGCTATGTTCTTCGGGTTTACCGGAACGCCGATCCATGAAGAAAACCAGAAGAAAATGAGCACTACCTCCGACGTGTTTGGGAACGAGCTTCATCGGTACAGCATCGCGGACGGCATCCGGGATAAAAACGTTCTGGGCTTTGACCCCTATATGGTACCTACATACAAGGACCGCGATTTACGCAAGGCGGTTGCCCTCGATAAAGCCAAAGCCACTACCGAAGCAGAGGCAATCACTAATCCTCGAAAGAAAAAAGTTTATCTTCATTACATGGATCACACAAAAGTACCGATGGCCGGAGTACTTCAGGCAGATGGAAAATATCTGAAGGGCATCGAAGATTACCTGCCAAATTCACAATATGATTGCGAAACACATCGGTGTGCCGTGGTGGATGACATTCTGGACAACTGGGTTACACTTAGTCACGGAAGTAAGTTCCATGCCATTTTTGCAACCAGCAGTATCCCTGAAGCGATTCAGTATTACAAGCTTTTTAAGGAAAAAGGCACTCTGAAAGTTACGGCGCTCTTTGATCCCAATATTGATAACAATGGCGGGGCAATCTTTAAGGAAGAATCCATTGTTGAGATCCTTGAAGATTACAATGCCTGCTATGATATGAAATTCAAGCTGGCTACCTATGCGACCTTCAAAAAAGATGTTTCCTACCGCCTGGCGCACAAGGAACAGTATAAATCCGTGGAGCGGATCCCGAAGCAGCAGATTGATTTGCTGATTGTTGTGGATCAGATGTTGACCGGCTTTGATTCCAAATGGATCAACACACTCTATCTGGACAAGGTCTTAGTCTATGAAAAGCTAATTCAGGCGTTTTCCCGCACCAACCGTCTTTTTGGTCCGGAGAAGCCCTTCGGCACAATTCGATATTACCGTATGCCGTACACCATGCAGCGGAATACTGATGAGGCATTCAAGCTGTATTCCGGTGATAAGCCCCGTGGCTTATTCGCGGACAAGCTGGAGTATAACCTGGGCAAGCTAAATGAGTTGTATGATGATATCGAGGCGATATTTCGTTCCGCCGGAGTTGAAAATTTTGAAAAACTGCCGGAAGATCACGCAGAGCGCGGCCAGTTTGCCAAGCTGTTCAAGCGTTTTAATAACTATTTGGAAGCCGCTAAAATTCAAGGATTTACTTGGAATAAGCTTTCTTATAAAGCGGAAACGGGTAAAACTACTATCGAGCTTCATTTGGATGAAACTGCCTATCTGATTCTTGCACTCCGTTATAAAGAGCTATTTTCCGGCGATGGAACAGGTTTGGGCGGTGACGATGTTCCCTATGAGATTGATTCTTATTTGACCGAAATCAATACCGGCGTAATTGATGCCAATTACATGAACTCCAGATTCAGCAAATTTTTCAAGGCACTACAAGATGGAACGGAAACAGCGGCGGTGTTGAACGAACTGCATAAATCGTTTGCAACCCTTACGCAAGAAGAGCAGAAGTATGCAAATATCTTCCTGCACGATGTACAGAACGGAGACATTGTGGTTGACGAGGATAAAACTTTGCGTGACTACATCACGGAGTATATGACCAGCGCAAAGAATGACCAGCTCCATCGTTTCGCAGAGGCTCTTGGCGTGGATGAGACGATGCTGCGGGATTTCATGCAGCTGAGAGTCACAGAAGCAAATATCAATGAATTTGGCCGCCTTGACAAATTGAAAGCAACCGTTAACAGGGACAGAGCAAAAACATTCTTAGAAGCACTTGAAGGAACTACTATCAAGCTGTTTCAAATCAACATGAAAGTGGATCAGGTTTTGAGAAAGTTTATCCTTGAGGGTGGATTTGACATTGAATAGAAAGGGCGCGGATAACCCTTCTTAAAACATCAGACTATTTGAAACATACCAGGTGCGATCTCAGCTGGTCGCATACACACAAAGGAAATGATGGTTCACTGCTTGTCCCGACATAGAGGTGGAATCACTTATGAACAAAAAAGAGAGCTGCACCATCCGTTCCTCTGCGGCGGAGTATCTAACTTTCATAGCCGCCAGTGGCGGCAGCGAAGAAGCTATTGAGATGCGATACGAGGATGAAAACATATGGCTGACGCAGAAGATGATGGCGCAGCTCTATGATGTTGAAGTCCTCACGATCAATGAGCACGTTAAAAAGATTTTTGCAGATGATGAATTGCAGAAAGCGGCAACTATTCGGAAATTCCGAATAGTTCAAACCGAGGGCAGTCGTCAGGTCAGCCGCGAAGTCATGCACTACAGCCTGCAGATGATCGAGACTTTAATTTGAACACCTGCGACCACTTGTTCTATTGCAGTGCTGATTAGACCTTCACCTGGAATTTCCACTATTTCACCTCCACATTCTATCTATACCAGCGAGAAAAATTTTCTTTAGAAAAGTATACCACATAAAAATAAAGAAAAAAAGGGTAAGTCCCATATGGACTTACCCTTGGTCGGAGTGACAGGATTCGAACCTGCGGCATCCTGCTCCCAAAGCAGGCGCGCTGCCAACTGCGCTACACCCCGAAAAATGCTTGCGGCACGCGACAAAGTCGCGTGCCGCAAATGTCATCATAGCATACCGCGCGGCGGGTGTCAAGGCGGCGGGCCGGGCAGATCGGGGCCGGCCCGGCGGTGGGGATCAGAACGCGAGTTTCGCCTTGAGGTAATCTCCGAGGGAGGAGACGGGGATGCGCTCCTGCTCCATCGTGTCGCGGTCGCGGACGGTCACGCAGCCGTCCGTCTCGCTGTCGAAATCGTAGGTGATGCAGACGGGCGTGCCGATCTCGTCCTGGCGGCGGTACCGCTTGCCGATCGAACCCGCGTCGTCGTAGTCGACCATGAATTCCTTCGAGAGCGACTCGTAGATCTTTCCGGCGCCCTCGGCGAGCTTTTTGGAGAGGGGCAGCACGCACGCCTTGAAGGGGGCGAGCGCCGGGTGCAGGCGCATGACGACGCGCACGTCCTCCTTGCCCTTCGCGTCGGTGCCGACGACCTCCTCGTCGTAGGCGTCGCAGAGGAAGGCGAGCGCGACGCGGTCCGCGCCGAGCGACGGTTCGACCACATAGGGGACGTACCGCTCGTTCGTCTCGGGGTCGAAATAGTCGAGCGCCTTGCCCGAGCACTCCGCGTGGCGGGAGAGGTCGTAATTGGTGCGGTCGGCGATCCCCCACAGTTCGCCCCATCCGAACGGGAAAAGGTATTCGATGTCGGTGGTCGCCTTGGAGTAGAAGGAAAGCTCCTCCTTCGCGTGGTCGCGCAGGCGCATGTTGTCCTTGGCCATGCCGAGGGCCAGGAGCCAGTTCTCACAGAAGCTGCGCCAGTACTGGAACCATTCGAGGTCGGTATCCGGCTTGCAGAAGAACTCCAGTTCCATCTGCTCGAACTCGCGGATGCGGAAGATGAAGTTGCCGGGGGTGATCTCGTTGCGGAAGCTCTTGCCCACCTGCGCGACGCCGAAGGGCACCTTTTTGCGGGTGGTGCGCTGGATATTCATGAAGTTCACGAAGATGCCCTGCGCCGTCTCGGGACGCAGGTAGATTTCACTTTTGGCGTCCTCGGTGACCCCCTGGAAGGTCTTGAACATCAGGTTGAACTTGCGGATTTCGGTAAAATTCGCGCTGCCGCATTCGGGGCAGGTGATGCCGTGCTCCTTGATGTAGTCGTACATCTGCTCGTTGGACCAGCCGTCGGCGATCTCGCCGGTGGCGTCCTCGATGAGCTTGTCGGCGCGGTGGCGGGTCTTGCAGTCCTTGCAGTCCATCAGCGGGTCGGAAAAGCCGCCCACATGCCCCGACGCGACCCACACCTGCGGGTTCATCAGGATGGCCGAGTCGAGCCCGACGTTATAGGGGCTCTCCTGGACGAATTTTTTCCACCAGGCGCGCTTGACGTTGTTTTTGAATTCCACGCCGAGCGGGCCGTAGTCCCAGCTGTTGGAAAGTCCTCCGTAGATCTCCGAGCCCGGATAGACAAAGCCCCTGTTTTTACAGAGGTTGACGATTTTCTCCATCGTTTTTTCACTGTGATTCAACGTGACGACATCCTCTCGTACTCATATGGGTCCCTAAAGCCCTATTATATCGGGATCCGCGCCCAAAATCAAGGGCCGCGCCGCGGGAAACGGCGGCGAAATTGCCCGCCGGGACGCGTCCGGGCCTTATTGATCGAGCGGGGACAGGTCGAGCCGGTCGTAGCCCGCGAGCAGCTCCTTCACGACCGCGACGAGCCGGTCGCAGTCGCCGGGACGCTCCCCCTCGAGGTTGAGCGGCATGAGCGGGTCGTGCAGCGACAGCCTGAGCAGCAGCCAGCCCTTCACCTCCGGGCCGGAGAAGGAGAGGCGCACCCCCTCGTAGGAGTTGGGCGCGACCGCGTAGCCGGCCGCCCTGGCGCGCGCCTCGAACTGGGCGAGCACGTCGAGCCCGTAGGCCTTGAAGTCGTCGCCGAGCAGGTTCATGCGGTATTCCCGCGTCTCGTACGCGGGGGGCAGCTTTTCGATCAGCGCGTCGATCCTTTTGCCCTCCCGCCTGGCGCGCGCCGCCGCGATCAGCAGCTTGACCGCCATGTACGCGCCGTCGTCTAGGTAGTAGTTCTCGCTGAGCGCGCCGTGGCCCGAGGTCTCGATCGCCAGCGGGCAGGAAACCCCCTCGGCGTTGAGGCGCTTCTGCTCGTTGATGACGTTCTTGTAGCCGCGTTTGAAGCGGTGGTGCCTGAGGTGCAGCGTGTTTTCCAGAAAGCCGGTCAGCCGGTCGGAGGTGACCGAGTCGGTGACGATCGTCCCGCCCGGATAGTCGGGCGCGAGGATGGCCGCCATCATCGCGATGATCGCGTCGCGGTTGACCTCCGAGCCGTCCGACAGCACCGCCGACATCCGGTCGACGTCGGTGTCGAAGATGATGCCGAGGTCGGCGTGGTTTTCGACCGTCGCGGCGCGCACGGCGTCCATCGCCGCGGCGTTTTCCGGGTTGGGGATGTGGTTGGGGAAGGTGCCGTCCGGCTCGAGAAACTGGCTGCCCGCGGTATCCGCGCCCAGCGGGGCGAGCACCTGCTCGGCGAAGAAGCCGCCCGCGCCGTTGCCCGCGTCGACCACCACATGCAGGCCCGCGAGCGGATTCTCATAGTCCTCCGCGCCGACGCCCAGGCGGATTTTTTCCCGCAGGCTGTTCGCGTAGAGGGAGAGCAGCGGGGTCCGCTGCACCTTGGAGAGGTCCGCCCGGGCGGGCGTGAGGGAGGCGGCGGTGAGCAGCAGGTCGGTGATGTCGCGGCTCTCCAGGCCGCCGTCCGCGTCGAAAAACTTGAGCCCGTTGCGGTTGTAGGGCAGGTGGCTCGCGGTGATCATGACGGCGCCGTCGTACTGCGTCTCGGGGAAGACGATCGACATGAACATCGACGGGGTGGACGCGAGCCCGCAGTCGTAGGCGGCGGCGCCCTGCGCGGCGAGTCCCTCGAGCACCTGCGCCTTCAGCGCGGGCGCGGAGACGCGCGAGTCGTGCCCCACGCCGATTTTGAGGGCGGAGGGCGCGGCGTTTTTCTTCTGCGCGAGCCACAGGGCGAACGCCTGCGCGATCAGGTTGACGGCCTCGCCCGTCAGGTTGACGTGCTGACCCTCGACCCCTTCGGTGGCGATTCCGCGCACGTCGCTGCCGTTTTGCAGCTTGAGCATGGCTTCCTTGGTGATGGACATGGCTGTTCCTCCAGACACGATAAATTCTTTTCAGCAGGCGGCGGGCCGTGGGCGCGCGGCGCATGCGCCGCCGTCCGGTTCACAGGCGCCGCCCGGGTGAATACCTGTTTATTATACCAACAAATCTCCCGTTTGTCATTGATTGTTTTGCCGTTCCCATGATAAAATAGAGGGACTGTTAGGAGGTGCGAACATGGACCTTACCATCGTCCGGTGGGCCGCGGAACATCTGCACGGCCCCTTCCTCGACACGGTGATGCCCTATATCACCGCGCTCGGGGACAGCGGATTCATCTGGGTGGTGATCTGCTTTGTGCTGCTTGCCCGCAAAAAGACCCGCCGCGCGGGCATCTTCTGCGGGCTGTCGCTGCTGATCGCCTTTGTTTCGGGCGAAATCGTGCTCAAAAACCTCATCCAGCGGCCGCGCCCCTTCACCCTGCTGCCTGGCGTTTCGCTGCTCATCCCCCCGCCCGGCTCCTCCTCCTTCCCCTCGGGGCATACGGGGTCCTCCTTCGCGTGCGCGGCCGCGATCTTTCTGCTTAACAAAAAGTGGGGCGTGCCCGCGCTGGCGCTTGCCGCCCTGATCGCCTTTTCCCGGCTCTACCTGTCGGTCCACTATCCGACCGACCTGCTCGCGGGCGCGCTGCTCGGGGTGGGAAGCGCGCTGCTCGCGCGCTGGATCTGCCGCGGGCTGCTGCCACGGACGCCCGGGGAGGGATGAGCCGGTGAAACGGATTTGTGCCACCCTCGGCGGACAACGGTTTGAGATCCCCTGGGAGGGTCCGGCGCTCCTCTCCGATTTGCTCGCGCCCCACGGGTTTTCGCTGCCCTGCGGCGGCGCGCACACCTGCGGGGCGTGCAGGGTGACCGCCTACGGCGAGCTCTCCCCCCTCTCCGCGGAGGAAAAGCGGCTGCTCACGACCGAGGAACAGCTCTCCAACGTGCGGCTCGCCTGCTGCGCGCGGGCGCTCGGGAGCTGCACCGTCCACGCGCTTTCCCCCCCGCGCCCGCGGGTGCAGAAGGGCGGGACGCTCCCCGCCGCGGCGGGGGAGCCCCCCTTCGGGCGGGGGCATGTCCTCGCCGCCGACATCGGCACGACGACGGTCGCCGCGTATCTCTGCGACCCGCTGCGTCCGGACAGACCCGCCGCAGCGGGGGAACTGAACGCGCAGGCCCCCTTCGGCGCCGACGTGATCACCCGCATCGGGAAATGCGCCGAAATCGGCGTCCGCCCCCTGCGGGAGGCGCTGGCCGGCCAGCTCGACCGGCTCTTCGCCGGGCTGCTGCGCGGGCGCGGCGTCCGGCCGGACAGGGTGCGCGGCGTGGTGCTCACCGGCAACACGGCGATGCTCCACCTCTTTGCCGGGCTCGATCCCGCCGGGCTCGCCGCGGCGCCCTACACCCCGCAGAGCCTCTTTGGGGTGCTCTATAACGCGCGGGGATATTTCCCCACGCTGCCGCCTGCCGCGCCCGTCTATCTCGCGCCCTGCGTGGGCGCGTTCGTCGGCGCGGACACCGTCTGCGCCCTGCTCGCCTGCCGCCTCGAGCCCCGCGAGCTGCTCCTCGACGTGGGCACCAACGGCGAACTCGCCCTCATGACCGAAGAAGGCGCGCTCTGCTGTTCCGCGGCCGCGGGTCCCGCCTTTGAGGGAGCGGGGCTCCGGTGCGGGATGGTCGCCGCCGACGGCGCAATCTGCGCCGCCGCCGTCAGGGACGGCGGAATCGTCTGCAGGACGATCGGCGGCGGGCCGCCGCGCGGCGTCTGCGGGACCGGCGCGGTCAGCCTGCTCGCCGCGCTGCTCGAGCTGGGCGCCGTCGACGAGACCGGCCTGCTCGACGAGCGCTGGGAGGAGGGCTTCCCGCTCGGCGGCGGGGTGGTCTTTACTCAGCGGGACATCCGGCAGCTCCAGATCGCCAAGGCCGCGATCGCGGCGGCGATGGACGCCCTTTTCGACGCGGCGGGCCTCTCACCGTCGGACGTCAAGACCCTATACATTGCGGGGGGCTTCGGCAGCGCGATCGACCCGCAGGCCGCTGCGCGCGTCGGCCTCATCCCCGCCGCGCTCGCGGGCCGGGTGTCCGCGGCGGGCAACGCCGCCGGGATGGGCGCCTGCATGATCGCCGCCTCCCAGCGGGCGCTCGACGACGCGGAGGCGCTCGCGCGGGACGCGCGGGTGCTCGACCTCACCGAGAGCCCGGTTTTCAGGGAGCGGTTCGTGGAGGAAATGATTTTTGGGAACCCTGAAGGGTGAAAGGAGCGGACGCCATGGCTGAGAATCGGTTTTTGGACGAGCGGGAGGCCTACCGCATCCTCGCGGAGGGGGAGTACGGCTTCCTCTCCCTCGTGACGCCGGAGGGCGGGCCCTACGGCATCCCGCTCAACTATGTCTGGCTTCCGGAGGAGCGGTGCATCTTTTTCCACTGCGCGAAAAGCGGGCGGAAGCTCGACTGCATCAGGGCGCGCCAGGAGGTCTGCTTTACGGTGGTGGGGCAGGCGAGGGTGATCCCCGAGCGGTACAACACCCGCTATGAGAGCGCGGTCTTTACCGGGACCGCCTCGATCGTCACCGACCCCGCAGAAAAGCGGGAGAAGCTCGACCTGCTGGCACGGCGGTATTCCCCGGGCGACCCGCGCAGGGAAGAGGTCGTCGAAAAATATCTGCCCGCCGTCTGCATCTGTAAGCTCGCCGTGCGCACGGCGAGCGCCAAACGGAACCCGGGAGATTAAAACGGGAGGCCGCAAAGCGGCCTCCCGTTTTTTGCATGTTATCCGGACATTAAGCGGCCCGCCTCAGGCGTTTTGGGGGTCCAGGGTGAAGCGCCACACGCAGCGGCTCGATTCGTCGGTCATGTCGGGGTAGCAGCTGACCGCCTCGGTGGTGATGCGCGGGTCGATGACCCGGGCGAAATTCGTGTACTCGACGAGCCCCACCGGCTTGCAGGGGTGGTAGGGCATCCCCTTGCGGGCGCGCGCGTCCTGCACGCGGCAGGACTGCACATAGAAGGTGAGGGTGTTGCCCTCGAGCACCGTCTCGTGGCGGTTGAGTGGCGCGTAGAGCCGGAAGGCCAGCGCGCGCCGCAGGCCCTCGAGCCCCGCCAGCTCGGGCAGGCCGAGGAACTCCTTGATCCGCCGCGCCTCGGTTTCGGTGAAGCGCGCCCACGCGTTCACGTCGTGCTCGACCGCCTCGTCCATGCCGCGCTTTTGTTCGATCGACTGGAACCACAGCCCGTCGAGCGCAAGCCAGTTCTTGGAAAACATTTCGCAAAGCTCGAGCAGCTTTTCCCGCGGCAGCTCCTGAATGGATTCGTATTCCGTCATCATCGTTTCCTCCGTCTCTATTTTCCCCGCCGCGCGGTTTCGCACGCGCGGACGGCGTCCTCCAGCGTTCCCGCCGCGATCAGAAACCGGTTGTTGTGGCAGAAGCGCAGCGTTTCGATCCCGGAAATCCGGGGAAGCTCCTCCTCGGAACGGCCCGCCCACCCGGCGGGAAAGGGATGCTTGAGGCTGTGCGTCTCGTCGTCGTTCGGCACCGCCTGCGCGCTGTAGCCGCCCCGCTGGGAGGGATAGACCACGAACTCCGCCGGGGAGGGCACGAGCGCCATTTTCCAGGGGGCGAAGGTGGGCAGGATCACGATCCCGTCCCTCATTTCGCCGAGCGCGCGTTCCACGAGCGCGCGGGCGCGCTGGATGCTCCAGATGCCCTCGAACCGCTTCTCCAGAATCACCTCTGCAAAGGCGACCGCCTCCGCGAAGCAGTCGTCGGGCGACCTGTCCGAATCCCAGCTCGGGTTAAACGCGCCGATCAGCCCGGCAATCTCGCTGCCGCAGCCGGTGTTGTCGTCGAGGTCGAGCGACTGGATGAAATGAAAATCGAACCGTTCGGCCTCCTCGGGGCCGACCAGCCCCGCGCCGAATTCCTTCCACAGCAGGCCGAACGCCGCGTAGGGCACGCCGTTGGGCCGCACGGGCGCGTTCTTCTGGTGATGGTCGAATCTTCCCCATCCGATGTCGAAGACGAGCCCGTCGAAGTTTTCGGGCACGTCGAACACCCGGATGATTTGGACGGATGGGTTGAGGAGCTTTAAAAGCGCGGCCGAAAAAACGTCGTCCGCATGGAATCTTCCGCCGTGCGTCAGGGCGGTGTCGGGGATGCTTGCCGTCATTCGTGTTCCTCCCATGGCACAGGGGTGCGGGGCGCCCGCCCATGCGTCCCGAAGACTGACCGGCAAGATTGAGGAGGTCTACGCGGGCAACCGGGTGGTCAAGGTGTTCA
>NZ_JANFZX010000005.1:0-111985 GCF_024461615.1 Anaerotruncus sp. DFI.9.16 | reverse complement strand
TTCTAAGAGACTTCCCAACCGCTTGATTAAGAAGTCTTTTAGAGCATACAACACCGGCAGCCAGCTTGTATTTTTTATACTGACGGACTGCAAAGTGATTCGGCTTTTTCTTTTCCAGGGCTTCAAACATCAGATCCACCGGGTTCTGGAACTCCTCATCATCTTCCCGCACCTCCATTGCGTTCAGGAACTCAATCAGGGTGGAGAAATTCTGTTCCTCAACCGGAGCTTCATAGTGGATATATCCGATCAAGGCACAGTAGAGCAGCGTTTCCGCCTTCGTCCAGAACTCATCACCGGCTTTTCCATCACCCTTTGTGTTGGCAATCAGCGTTGTCACCAGTTTCAGAATGTCTTTTTCTGAATGGATATAGGCAAATGGGTTATAGTGCATCGACTTCTGAAAGTTGATGGTGTTGAAAATCTTGATGGTGTAGCCATGCTTCAAAAGGGCGTTGCCGCACTCAATCACGATGCTGCCTTTCGGGTCAGTGACCACATAGGAACTGTGCATCTGGAGAAGGTTTGGCTTCAACCAAAAGCGAGTTTTACCGGAACCCGAACCGCCGATAATCAGAACATTCTTATTTCGGGCATTGGCAGGATTCTTCGGGCGATTGCTCATCATCAGCCGCTCCGTTTTCGTCAGGATCACATTGTCCTCGAACTTTGGTGCAATAAACGGCTCAATATCTTTTGCCGTTCCCCAACGAGCAGAACCGTACTCAACATTGTGTCGGTACTTCTTTGCGTTTTTGCCTTTTAGATAGACAGCCAGCCGAAGTCCTGCGCCGCAGAGAATACCAATCAGCAAATCCAACGGGTGAAAGCTGGGAAACGGATTGTTCAGGGCTATCGGAAGGGCATGAAAAAAGCTGAGGATTTTCGCAGATGAATCTGCCCCCTCAGCCAATCTCCATGCTTCTCCTAAATTCGTAGCGAACAACCCTACCAGAAAATACGGTAAATTCAGAATCAGGAGCTTTTTCATTTTTCTCTTATCCATCACAGATCACGCTCCTGTTTCTTCTCTCGAACCTTCTTCGGAATCGCTGCGACAATTTCCTTGAACTTCTTCAGCTGCGCCAGAACGCTCGGCTTTTCATTCTTGGTTAATGCCCTTGCCTGATGTTCCTTGCAGATTGCATCCAAAGCATCTGCATCTTTAGAACGGACAAAAACAAGAAACCGGGGAGGATCAACGGACTTATCTTTTCTTACGGCAAAGTCCACGCCATACTTCTTGGCGAGCTTTTCAAAATCACGGATACTCTCTTTGTCGATCTCAACATTCGTAGCACCCTGATTCTGTCCCAAAAGCTGTTTCACGGATTGCTTTCCATGAACGGCAGGGTCTCGTGCCTTTTTCATCTTCACTTTTTCCCGGTGCTGCAAATACTTGCGGATACCGGCAATGATAGTGCGCCCCGTCAGCTTGGTTGTGCTGATCGCCAGGTTTACTGTTCTGTTTTCAACTTCTTCCTGCATGATTCATCACCTCCTGCAAGCAGTAGAGTGAACAGATTATCGTGCCATATCTCTGTGGTCGTAATACAGATTGCCCTTGGCAACTGCGGCATGGCTGATAATCTTGATATTGCCAGCTTTCTGGTTATCCAGAGCCTTCTGATAACCCACATCGCTCAAATACAGGCGATTTCTTTCGCCTTTCCAACCGACAGGCGATTCATCGGTCAGCACATCGAAAATAATCATGTGCTTGGTGGCGTCATCAAATCGTGCCAAGTCCATATAGGTATGTCCCTGGTACTCCTTGGCACCATCCTGAATCCGCTTTCGCTCCATCAGCTCTCCAATCGTCGAATTTCTTTGCATAAGAACCTCCTTACAGAACATCTCGGTCAGGGTTACTTTTGTGGGGAACCGAATCAGCTTTGACAGGTGCATCTTCTTTCTTCACCATGTCATCCGGCAGGGGAAGCGCCATAATGCTGCGCCCCATGCGTACAAAAGTCTCAGGCTGATGAAAGTGTTCCTCAAACTGCTTCATCAGTTCCGGGGACAGAGAACAAAAATCATCCTCGCCCAATCCCACAACCAGAAAATCACCGGCGATAATGTCATAAATATCGCCGTCATCATCACGCAGCGCACGGTTCAGTTCTTTGCCTACGAGTTTACCTTCGTCGTGCATCACCAGTGCAACCGGCTCATTGAACGGATAAGTTGCCTCAATATCGCCACCTACGGCTTTCTGCAAATCCTCCAGCTCACAGCCGATCTGCACAGCCTGCGGATACATGAACGGCTTTACCAGCAACACATTCATGGTATCTGCCTGTTCTTTCTGAACCTCCCGTTCCTCGGTCGTGCCGAACGCAACACCGGTAAAGTTTTCGGAGTCCAGAATGTACTCCGAATTGTAATAAGCGGCTCTAACCTGTTCCTCTGCCGCATCGTGAGATTCTGCTTGCACCGTAACCGTTTTCTCCAAGGTTTCGGTGATCTTCACATCGTATTCTTTCAAGTTTCGATACCTCCGTTTCTTTGGAAATAAGAAAAGCGACCATCCATGAACCTGTTACAGTTCATAAATAGTCGCATCCACATCGGCTAAAAGCTCGAACAAGCAAATATCGTCCAGTTCGCAAATCAGGGAACCCATGTCGAAGAAAATATCGTCCTCGCATTCCACCGTAGTAACCACGCTGCGGTGTTCGTTAAGACAAATGGCTTCTTCCTTGTCCATCGTGATCGTAGACATACAGGACACCACATAGAATGTCATATCTTCTGCTAACCACAGCTCCTTGCTCTGAATCGTGCGAACTTTTTCATCGCCGCTCATATCTTCTACATAGGACAGAAGCCGCACGGCTCTGCTGTTCAGAAGTACCTTTCCCTGATAGTCGATACCCTCACCAGCAGAGGACAATACTCGATACTCGCTAATCATCTCGGCATTTTTCTGAAACGACTTTGCCAGAAGCGCAGGAGAAATATCATCGAACTCCTCACTGTAGTTTACGAGCATATCTACCATATAATCAGGATCGCAAAGGTCGTAGAGTTCTTCCAAAGCGCCCTGAATGTTTTTGGGTGTAAACATTTTTTACCTTACCTTTCCATTGATTTTTCTCTTTTTTTCTGCCATTGCTCCAAAAGCTGAATGATTTTATCCTCCATCTGCTTGTTGGTATAGGACTTCGGGAAGTATTTTCGCAACGAATCCGTTTTGAAGGTTACTCTGTCCAGCTCTCCCTTCTTGATTTCATTCATAATCTCGCACATCGCATCCAGCGTACACTCGCCCTCCTGTGCGAGCTTTTTAATTCGCTGTGCTTGCGAAAGGGAAGGAGCTGCTTGAGCATAATCCATTGCAGAAAGAAAATCCTTCTGTTCTTCACTTGCCAGATAGGAAAGCTCCACCGCAGGATTGAATTTGATCTGACCCGTATCTACCATATCCAGCAGTTCCGGAATCAGTTCGGTCAGACGGATATAACGGTGTACCTGATTTCTGCTTTCTCCTGCCTCCTGACCGACTATATCCATTGCCTGCAACTTCATCCCAACTTGGGATGAAGTTAAATCGGTGCGTTGACCTTGATGTTTAATCGCATCCAGCTTCATCTTATAAGCAAATGCTCTTTCACTCGGCAGGATACTCTCCCTCTGCAAATTCGCATCAACCATCAAAATAATGGCTGCATCATCGTCCAGGTCACGAACAATCGCAGGCATGGTTTCCTTACCCGCAAGCTCCGATGCCCGGTGCCGCCTGTGACCAGAAACGATTTCATAACCACCGTCGGGGTCAGGACGGACAATCGCAGGAGTGAGAACTCCGAAATCTCGGACGCTCTCTGCCGTTTTCATCATTTCTTCATCATCAACCACACGGAAGGGGTGTCCCTCAAAGGGGTGTAGCTCAGAAAGCGGAATTTCCTGCACACGCTCCTGCTGGGCTTCAGCTCTGGATTGATCGGTGGAGAAAATATCATCGTACCCCTTCAAGCTGATGTTTGCGCCTTTTTTCTGCATTGTTTAACACCTCCTTCGTCAGAATTTTATAGGCTTCGGCAACTTTGCCTTTGGGATCATGCTTGAAGATACTGGTTCCCTCTGCGCTGATTTCCTCTGCACGGACAGAGCGGGGAATGTCGGTCTTGTAAACCTTCAGCTTTCCGCCGTAGCTCTCCCGAATCAGATTGCTGATGTCTTTGGAGTAGTTGGTGCGGCTGTCCACCATCGTCAGAAGAATCCCTTCAATCCTCAGTTTCGGGTTGATTTGCCTCTTGACCTTGTTGATGGTTCCAAGCAGCTGTTCCAGACCCTTTGCAGGAAGGTATGCTGCCTGAACCGGTATCAGCACATTGTCGGCAGCTGCCAACGCATTGACGGTCAGCATACCCAAAGACGGCATACAGTCAAGAAGAATGTAATCATAATTCTGTTTGACTGTATCCAGGTATTGCCGGAGAATGGTTTCCCGGC
This sequence comes from Anaerotruncus sp. DFI.9.16, assembly GCF_024461615.1. Classification (NCBI taxonomy): domain Bacteria; kingdom Bacillati; phylum Bacillota; class Clostridia; order Eubacteriales; family Oscillospiraceae; genus Anaerotruncus; species Anaerotruncus sp. DFI.9.16. The sequence goes on along the minus strand of NZ_JANFZX010000005.1, from coordinate 107,527 downwards.
TCATGGCATTGACCAGTGCTACCTCCATACCTGAGAGTTCGATGTTGGACGGCACCAAATCAACGCCCTCCGGATGATGAAGAATCCCTTCATCGGGAGTAATAGGGTTTTCCATCATAATCTTTCCCATCAGATCGGAAAGTGTCGGAGACAGATCATCCGGGCAGGGATTGCCCAAACTGACCGTCAGGGAAGCCTGGGGATCGGTGTCTACCAGAAGCACCTTTTTTCCTTCAAGAGCCAAGCCAACGCCCAGATTCTCGGTGGTGGTGGTCTTTCCAGTGCCTCCTTTCTGATTGACCACCGCAATGATGGTTGCTTTTTTCGACATTTATCGTCACTCTCCTTCCTCTCGCTTCATTTTCAATTTCTTAAATCCTCCTTCCAAATATCCGTGTGACATATCGTGCCGAACAAGAGCATCGTAGTAGGTGTCTATTGTCGTCGGCGCATTGTATATCGTAGTCAGCATATACTGACGGATATTTCTAATCTTTGTGGTGTTCTCCTTGAAGCAGTCCATAACATATCGAATGTGTTCGGCATTCAGTTTCATAAACCGACTGCGGACAATTTCTGCCGGACGCTCCTCTGCACCAATGCGAATCAACGGTCGCTTCGTGCAAACTGTTTCAACGATCAACTCCAGAATGTTATCCAGCATTTCGGAATCGTAAGGGTAATCCTTCTTCAACAAATCCATACTAAGCTGATCCGAGAAATAATCAAAGTATTCTTGATACCGGTCATTCTCGTCCATCATTCCACCATTTCCGGAAGGAAAGATAGAATCAGTATCACTAAATTCAGTATTTTTAATATCAGTATTATTACATTGTGATTTCGGAAGTTCTTGAGTTGTGATTTCCATTGTTCCAGAATTGTGATTTTCACAATTCAAGAGTTGTGAATCCACAGCAGAGATAAAGTTCTTCACATAGATCAGGTTGGGCTTTCCCAAACCCTGGCGCTTACGTTCAATCAATCCTGCTTTCTTCTCAAGTTCACTGAGCAGCTTGATAGCCTTTTGTTCAGCACAGTTCAGAGCCATCTTCGCTTCGTCGATTGTAAAAATGATATACACTCTACCGTTTTTATCTATCCAACCATTCTTGGCAGACAGGCTCATGCGGTCAAGCAAAATGCCATACAGCATCTTGGCATCGGCAGAAATATTCCAGAACCTCTCGTTCGTGAACAACACCTTCGGAACTCGATAGAATGTGAATAGATCGGATTGCTGACCGTAAAAATAATCAAAACTCACACGGCTTCACCACCTTCTTTCTGCGGAAAACTTTCTGTTGTCAGCGGAATGCTGCGGAAAGTCGTATCCGTCTTTTCGTAAGGACATCGGGCAAAATAGTAGAAGCGGTATTCCTGTTCATACACATCCATATCAACGAAGCCCCACTTCACGCATAACCTTCTTCGTACACCAACCAATGCACGGGTGATCTCGCCCATAGGGACAGCCATCACATTCCGACTTGGGTTTCGGCGGCAAAGAGATTAAGTAGTAGCAATTATTTCTACCCAGACGGCAGCCCTTTCTGCCATTCGTCCAGAAGTAGCAGTAATGACAGTCGCTCGGCTTGTCTGCGGTATAAACAGGCTTGCTCAAATAAAACACCTCCAATCTCTTGTATTTGCCCATGGGTTTGGGCATAAAAAAAGAGCGCCTATCCATCCCCAATGCGGGGCAAATAGACGCTCTATGTACATAACGATATTTAATTTTATCTGCTATAACTGCATGGTATTCAAAACATCCGCCTTTTTTGATTAGCTGGATTTTTGGCACGATTTTGGGGCTGATTAGCAGGAAGGGCATTTTCATTAGCAAGAACAGCCCGTTTTCTGCTAAAAATTAGCTGGCGATTTTGTCTTATAACAACCGTTCGATTCTGGAGGGGTTGTCAAAAATCAAATTTTGGAGTAGAATTTTATCTCATACAGTGAAAGAGCTTTTTCGTAGCTTTTTATATAAGAAAAGCCGAAAACCCTTGAAAACAAAGGCTTTCGGCGTTGTTCACTGGCGTCCATAAGAGGATTTGAACCTCCGACCCCACGCTTAGGAGGCGTGTGCTCTATCCAGCTGAGCTATATGGACGTGTCTGATATATGATTATAGCCCGATCAAAGTCGAACTGCAATCCCTTATTTAGTTTTTTTTGAGGTGGCCGTTGTAACGCAACCTTAGGAGGCGGTCGCTCTATCCGACTGAGCTACGGGCGCATAACACCATAATATTATAATGCGGAGGGATATTTTTGTCAACCGAACGCGGGGGGCCGGATTCGGCGTTTTCGCAGAAAAATCCAAAACCCACTTTTAAAGACCCATAAAAAGTGATATATTAATAACTGTATATGCTGGTGCTGTGCACCGGGCGCGGCAGTCCCGCGGGCACGCGGGCGGCCGGCGCGACTCAGGCGCGGATTCGGCGCCGCAAAAGAGAGGAATGGAAAAACGGATGATTCGCGAAAAATCCTGCGGGGCGCTTGTCTACCGCAAAAAACAGGATAAGGTGGAGCTCCTGCTCATTAAGCACCGCAACGGCGGGCACTGGTCCTTCCCCAAGGGGCATGTGGAATCGGGGGAAAACGAGTACCAGACCGCGCTGCGGGAGATCAAGGAGGAGACGGGGCTGGACGTCAACCTGCGGGACGGCTTCCGGCAGAGCGTCGAGTATTTCCCCAAGCCGCACGTCAAAAAGCAGGTGGTCTACTTTCTCGGCTATCCGGGCGGGGACGACACCGTCAAGCGGCAGGAGGAGGAAATCAGCGAGTACCAGTGGTGCCTGCTGGACGACGCGGACGGGATGGTCACCTTTCGCAACGACAAAAACCTCATCAACGAGGCCAAGCGGTTTTTGGCAAAGGACCGGGAGCACTAAACGGACGCGGCGGCTTTTCCGAATGATTACGAAAGCGCAGGCGAACTGATTTGGATCGACAACCTATCCGGAGGAGCTGGCTCTTCTCCTTCCCCACGCGCACGATCACGCTGAGCTTTGCCGCGGTCATCCTCGTGGGGACGCTGCTGCTGATGCTCCCCGTGTCCAGCCGTGCGGGCGCCTTTACCCCCTTTCTCGACTGCCTGTTCACGGCGACCTCCTCGACCTGCGTGACCGGGCTGGTCGTGCACGACACCTACGCCTACTGGTCCGCCTTCGGGCAGTGCGTCATCCTCGCGCTCATCCAGATCGGCGGCCTGGGACTCGTGACGCTGACCACCTTCTTCAACATCGCGATCGGCCGCAAGCTCGGCCTGCGCGGGATGCACCTCGCGCAGGAATCGGTCGCGTCCACCGGTCCGGACATCAACCAGCTCATGAAGGTGGTCATGATCACCGCGCTGACCGTCGAGACGGCGGGCGCGCTCCTGCTGGCGACCGTGTTCGTGCCCGAGTTCGGGGCGGAGGGCATCTTCATCTCGGTGTTTACCTCCGTCTCCGCCTTCTGCAACGCCGGGTTCGACATCTTCGGGCGGGCGGAACCGTATGTATCGCTGACCGGCTACGTGGGCAACCCGATCGTCGTCGGCACGGTGGGGCTGCTCATCATTGTGGGCGGAATCGGCTTCATCGTCATCCACGACCTGCTCCAGTACCGGCGCACCAAAAAGCTGCTGCTTCACACCCGCATCGTCATCGTCTCCACCGTTTCCCTCATCCTGGTGGGGATGGCGTTTACCGCCGTCTGCGAGTGGAACAACCCCTTCACCTTGGGAGGACTTTCCGGAACGGGGGAGCGGCTCGGCGCGGCGTGGTTCCACTCGGTGAGCTGCCGCACGGCGGGCTTCAACGTCTTCCCGCTCGAGCCGATGCACGACATCACCAAGATCCTCTCCTCGCTGCTCATGTTTGTGGGCGCGGCGCCCGGCTCGACGGGCGGCGGCATCAAGTGCACGACCTTCGCGGTCATCTTCATGACCGTCTACAGCGTCGTGCGCGGCGACGAGGACACCGTCATCTTCCGCCGCAAGGTGGAGAAGAGCGCGGTCTATAAATCGCTGGCCGTCATGATCCTGGGGATTCTCGCGGTCACGATCACCGCCGCCTGCATCGTCGCCACGATGAGCGGCACCCACGCGGTCACCGGCGTGGACGCGCTTTTCGAGAGCGTCTCCGCATTCGCGACGGTCGGGCTTTCGGCGGGCATCTCGGCGGTCGCCAGCACCCTGTCGCGCATCCTGCTCATCTTCGAGATGTATATCGGGCGCCTCGGGCCGGTGACCTTCTTCCTCGCGCTGGCCATGCGCCCCACCGCCAACCGCAAGGAAATTTTGCCGGTCGGGAAGATCCAGATCGGCTGAGGGCGTTGTTGCATGAAAAATTGCCGTTCTGACGAACGGCAATTTCCGCCGATGGGCTTTTACCGCATCATATACTCCACGCTGTCCAGCACGGTGCCGAGGGTCTTGATCGCCTTGGTCGCGTTCTGCTTGAGCTTTTTGCCGGGGTTCTTTTTGTGGTTCATCATATAGGCCGCGGTACCCGCCGCCATTGCCACCGCCACGCCGGTCACCGCTGTCGCCGCCGTTTTGTTCATAGGGTTGCACCTCCGTAAATTTAGTTGGTTCCGCGGAACGCACCCGATGCGTCCCATACTGACAGTATGCCCTGCGCGCGGCGGAGCGATTACGCAAACTTTCTGGAAACGGCTATCCGAGGAAATGAATTCCAATTTTGTGAGGTGAATGTTATGACGGACCGTCCGCCGCGCGTCGCGGCCATCCACGGGCTGGCCGGCTTCGGCCGGAGCTCGCTTGCCGTCGTGGCCCCCACACTTTCCGCGATGGGGATCCAGGTCTGCCCGGTGCCGACGGCGGTCCTCTCCACCCATACGGGCGGGCTGGGCGAGGTGGAATACCGCGACCTGACCGACTATATCCGCCCCTGCTTCGAACATTACCAGCGGCTGGAGCTCGGGTTCGAGGGGATCTATTCCGGCTTTCTCTCCAACCCCTCGCAGGCGGACGACGTGGCCGCGTTCATCGCGGCGTGGCCGGACGCGCTGGCCGTCGTCGACCCGGTGATGGGGGATCACGGCAAGCCCTACCGCACCTGCACCCCCGCGCTGATGGAGCGGATGCGCAGCCTCGTGCGCAGCGCGGCGGTCATCACCCCCAACCCGACCGAGGCGGCCATCCTGCTCGGCGAGCCCTACCGGCCCGAGCCCCTCGCGCGCCAGCCGCTCAAAAGCATGCTCGCGCGGCTGGGAGAGCTCGGTCCGCGCCACGTGGTGATCACCGGCGTGGAACTGGCGTCGGGGGAGTGCGCGACCGTGGGCTACGACCGCGGGCGCAACGCCTTCTGGTACGTGGAGTATGAATATGTCCCGGCGGCCTATCCCGGCACGGGAGATATCTTCGCGAGCGTGCTCACCGGCGCGATGCTCAGGGGGGACAGCTTCCCGATCGCGATGGCGCGCGCGACCCGGTTCGTCGAGCTGGCGATCAAGACGACCTTCAGCTATGGGACTGACACGCGCTACGGCGTCATGTTCGAGCGGTGCCTCGGCTGGCTGACCCACGACGAGATCCTCAAGGGCTACAAGCCGCTTTAAACATTGAAAAGCCCCCGGCTCCATGAGCCGGGGGCTTTTTATTCGGATTCAAAAGGGCAGATCGTTCCCGCCGCCCCAGCTGGTTTCGTGGTAGGCGCGTTCCACGGCTCGGCGGTAGATGGAATACCCAGCCGTGACGCAGCATACCAGAACGGCAAGCGCGACCGGGACCACCAGCCACAACAGGGAAAGAAAGCGTTTGTCGTTGCGATCCATCGGGATTCCCCTCCATGCGCGCGAGGCGCCGAAATTTTCACCAGCTACTATGATACCGCAAAATGGGAAAACCGTCAACCGGGACGGGCGGCCCCGCGCGGCCCGGAAAAACAAATAACACTGCCACCGGAGGTGACAGTGTCACAGAGAAAAGGCTGCATGGAGCCGCTTATTTGGCGGCGGCGAGCTTCTTCATAAGCGCGGACTTCCTGTGCGCGGCGGCGTTCTTGTGCAGGATGTTCTTCGAAGCGGCCTGGTCGACCTTCTTGATCGCGACGCGGATCGCGTCGGCAGAATCGGCGGCACCGGCGGCAACCGCAGCATCCGCCTTCTTCAGCACGGTTTTGAGGTTGGTCTTGACCGCTTTATTCTCAAGCGCCTTCTTCTGGGCAACGAGCACTCTTTTTTTCGCAGATTTGATATTCGGCATGGTTCACACCTCCTTGTCCGCTGGATATCATCAGACAGTACAAGTTATGATAGCATCTTTTTTGAAAAAATGCAATACCCCGCAAGAAATTTTTCCTGCAAAAGGGCGGGGCGGCGCACCACGCCGCCCCTCTTTTTTAGCGAAAGACCAGATATTGATAGGTGACGCCCGCCTCGTTGAGGGCGGCGACCCGTCCGGAGACGGGCGTCGCCGAGCTGAGCACCGAAAACCCCGTCTCGGTGACCAGCGCGGCCTGTGAAGAACCGCCGCCGGCGAGAAAGGCCGCCCGGAGGGCGACGGTGGTCTGGTCGACCGGCTGAAAGGGGTTTTTACCGGCGGCGAAGACGATTCCGAAGGCGGGGGAGAACCCGAGGGAAATTTCCTGCATGGGCTGTCCGTCCCCCTCGTAGCTGCCGAGCACCGGGACGGCTCCCGTCCACGCCGCGCGTTCCTGCGCGGAGACGTGTGCGGCACCGTCGGCCGTGTGGGCGTGGAGCGCTCCGTCGATCTTTTGGTTGTCCGCGTTGAAATCGGCCATCTTGGGCCGGTCGGTGCCGCTCCACTGGTTGAGCTGCAGATGTTCCGTGGTGTTGGTGCTTGCCATTGCTTCACTTCCTTTTTCAGGTTGGCGTGCCCCGGCCGGGGGGCGCGGAGGCGAAAAACGGCGGGCATGCCGCCCGCCTCCCGCACGGCAAAGCCGCGCGGGGCAGCCGCCCGCGGCGGCTGGTTTTTCGCCCGGTCAGCGGGCCTCCGGGAGCTGCCCGGCGTCGATCTCCGCCCAGGCCAGGTCTTTTTCATCGAGCTGCGCGGCGGTGAGGCCGGACGCGTCCAGCCGTTCCCACGAGAGGCTGCCGAAGTTGTCCGCCGCGCCGACGCCCACGGGCAGCAGCGCCGCGAGCAGCCGGAGGAGCGCCGCGTTGTCCGGAATGAGCCCGCCCGCGCCCGACCCCTCCGCGAGGACGCGGTTCTGCCCGTCCTGTTCGCGCAGGGAGAGGTCCGCGCCGAGTGCGCGAAAGTGGGATTCGAGCGCCCCGGGCGTGCAGCCCGGGCCGCGCGCCAGCGCGGCGGAAGCCTCCCGAAGCGCGGAAAGCTCCATGCCGGCGGGGACGCGAAAGCCGCAGAGGGCGCAGAGGCGCTCGAGTTGCGCGCGGTCCGCGCGCGGGGAAAAGAAGGACGCCTCACAGCGCTCAAGCGCGGGGGAGAGCAGCGCGAAAGCCGCTTCGTAGGCCGAAAGCTCACGGAAGACGGATGCGCCGGGCCTCAGGTCGTAGAGGCCGGTCGCGGCCATCCGGGGAAAGAGCCCCATCGCTTACCCTCCCATCCGCGTGACGGAGAGCTCCCCCGCCCGCAGCACCTGCGCCGGGCCGGCCGCCAGGTCGGCGGCGGGCAGCAGGACGCGGCAGTTGGTCACCTCTTCGCGGTCCATCGCGAGCGCGCAGAGGCGCGCCACGGGCAGCCCCACGCCGACCGGCATGCGGTCGAGCGTCTCCCGGACGCGGCCGAGCAGGGCCTCCCGAACCTCGGAAAAGCGTTCCGCCGGGACCTCGATCTCAATGGAGACGTCGGCGGCGACCGCCTCGGCGCTTTCGACCGTGACCGTGTCGCAGGGGGCGCGCATCCCGCCGAGCGCCTCCGACAGACCGGCAAGCACCGCCTCCGGGACGGCCGGCGCTCCGTCCGCCGCCGCATAGACGGTGAGGGAACCGGGACGTTCTCCCGCGCATACGGCCGCGCTTCCGATACCCGGCCACGCCTCGGCTGCCGCGCGGTAGCTTTCGCCGTTCACGCCGTTCGCGGGGCGGGCCCAGGCGGCGAGCAGGCGGCGGCGCAGCGAATCGTCCCCCTCCGCGTCCGTTCCGCCGGCAAAGGGCGCGCCGTTCTCCACCGCCGCGACTCCCGCCGCGAGGCGGCGCGGCAGCGTGACGCTGCCCGCGGCGGCGTTGCCGCCGCGGGCCCCCCGGGGGGGCCCCGCCCCCCCCGGGGGGGGCGGCGGGGGGGGGCGCCGCCGGGGCACCCCGCCGCCTTTTAAAAAAGGCGGGCGAAAAGTTTTGTGAACAGCAGTATGATTCTATAAGGAGGAAACGACGATGGATTTCAGCAAGATTAAAGAGGCGGCGCAGGGCTACCGCGCGGACATGACCAGGTTCCTGCGGGATCTGGTGGCGATCCCGGGCGAGAGCTGCGGCGAAAAGGGCCACATCCTGCGCATCAAGGAGGAGATGGAGAAGGTCGGGTTCGACGAGGTGGTCATCGACCCGATGGGCAACGTGCTCGGCTATATGGGCGCGGGCGAAACCCTGATCGGGTTCGACGCGCACATCGACACGGTGGGCGTCGGCAACCGCGACAACTGGAACTTCGACCCCTACGAGGGCTATGAGAACGATCTCGAGATCGGCGGCCGCGGCACCTCCGACCAGATGGGCGGCATCGTGTCCGCGGTCTACGGCGCGAAGATCATGAAGGACCTCGGCCTGCTGAACGACAAATACAGGGTCCTCGTCACCGGCACGGTGCAGGAGGAGGACTGCGACGGCCTCTGCTGGGAGTACATCGTCAAGGAGGACCACGTCCGTCCCGCGTTCGTCGTCTCCACCGAGCCGACCGACGGCGGCATCTACCGCGGGCAGCGGGGCCGCATGGAGATCCGCATCGACGTCAAGGGCGTCTCCTGCCACGGCTCGGCGCCCGAGCGCGGCGACAACGCGATCTACAAGATGGCCGACATCCTCCAGGACGTGCGCGCCCTCAACGAGAACGACGCGGCCGCTGGCACGGAGATCAAGGGCCTCGTCAAGATGCTCGACGAGGCGTACAACCCCGAGTGGAAGGAAGCCCGCTTCCTCGGGCGCGGCACCGTGACGGTGTCGGAGATCTTTTTCACCTCGCCGTCGCGCTGCGCGGTGGCGGATTCCTGCGCCGTGTCGCTCGACCGCCGCATGACCGCGGGCGAGACGTGGGAGAGCTGCCTGGAGGAAATCCGGAACCTGCCGGCCGTCAAAAAGTACGGCGGCGACGTGAAGGTTTCGATGTACCAGTACGACCGGCCGAGCTACACTGGCTGCGTCTACCCGATCGAGTGCTACTTCCCGACTTGGGTCATCCCCGAGGACCATAAGGTCACCAGGGCGATGGAGACGGCTTACAAGGGTCTCTACGGCGACAGCCGCGTGGGCGTGCCCGCCAACGAGGAGATGCGCAAGGCCCGCCCGCTGACCGACAAGTGGACCTTCTCGACCAACGGCGTGTCGATCATGGGCCGCAACGGTATCCCCTGCATCGGGTTCGGCCCGGGCGCCGAGGCGCAGGCGCACGCCCCCAACGAGATGACCTGGAAGGACGATCTCGTCCGCTGCGCGGCGGTTTATGCGGCGCTGCCCACCTGCTATTGTGAATAATTCACAAGTAATTTTGGGTTTTGCACCTGCCGCTTCGGAGTGAAAATGCACAAATTTGCGGCGAAATCAAACAAATACAGCCGGAGAACTTGCAATCAATCGCCAATTCATGTATGCTGTAAGGGAAGATATTCGTTAAAATTGCATATAGGATTGGCCGATTTCTGAAAACCATTCAAAATCAGTAAACATTTGTGAAGGAGTTACAGCTATGGATCAGAAATTACAGGCCTATATCGATAAACTCAACAAACTCAACTTCAAAGAGATGTACATGAACGACTTCTTCCTCACCTGGGAGAAGACGGACGACGAGCTCGAGGCGGTCTTCACCATCGCCGATGCGTTGCGCTACATGCGCGAGCAGAACATCTCCACGAAGATTTTCGAGAGCGGACTGGGCATCTCCCTCTTCCGTGACAACTCCACCCGCACCCGCTTCTCCTTCGCCTCCGCCTGCAACCTGCTGGGCCTCGAGGTGCAGGACCTCGACGAGGGCAAATCCCAGATCGCGCACGGCGAGACCGTCCGCGAGACGGCGAACATGATCTCCTTCATGGCGGACGTCATCGGCATCCGCGACGACATGTACATCGGCAAGGGCAACGCCTACATGCACGAGGTCTCCAAATCGGTCCGCGAGGGCTATCAGGACGGCGTGCTCGAGCAGATCCCGACCCTGGTCAACCTCCAGTGCGACATCGACCACCCGACCCAGTGCATGGCGGATATGCTCCACATCATCCACCACTTCGGCGGCGTGGAGAACCTCAAGGGCAAAAAGGTCGCGATGACCTGGGCCTACAGCCCCTCCTACGGCAAGCCCCTCTCGGTGCCGCAGGGCGTCATCGGCCTGATGACCCGCTTCGGCATGGACGTCGTGCTGGCTCATCCCGAGGGCTACGAGGTCATGCCCGAGGTCGAGGAGGTCGCCAAGAAGAACGCCGCCGCGTCGGGCGGCACCTACCGCAAGACCAACTCGATGGCCGACGCCTTCCAGGACGCGGACATCGTCTACCCGAAGAGCTGGGCTCCCTTCGCCGCCATGGAAAAGCGCACCAACCTCTACGGCGAGGGCGACTCGGAGGGTATCAAGAAGCTCGAAAAGGAGCTGCTCGCGCAGAACGCCAACCACAAGGACTGGTGCTGCACCGAGGAGCTCATGAAGACCACGAAGGACGGCAAGGCGCTCTACCTGCACTGCCTGCCCGCCGACATCAACGGCGTCTCCTGCGAGGACGGCGAGGTCGAGGCCTCGGTGTTCGACCGCTACCGCACCCCGCTCTATAAGGAGGCCTCCTTCAAGCCCTACGTCATCGCGGCGATGATCTTCCTCTCGAAGGTCAAGGACCCGCAGGCGGTCCTCAAGGCGCTCGAGGAGCGCGGCACCCCCCGCTGGACCAAGTAAACGGCGCGTAGCCCCGCCCGCAGCGGTACGGATTCCGCCTTTGCGGCGTCCCGGGGAGCGCGCTTCCCGGGACCGACGTCACAATCTGCCGGCGCCGCCGGTTTGAGCCGATATTATGAAAAGGTGGTAATTTGGTATGGGAAAGAGAATCGTCATCGCTCTGGGCGGTAACGCGCTCGGCAACAACCTGCCCGAACAGATGATCGCGGTCAAACAGACCTCCAAGGCGATCGTCGATTTGATCGAAGAGGGACACGAGGTCGTCATCTCCCACGGCAACGGCCCGCAGGTCGGGATGATCCAGAAGGCGATGGCCTCCCTCAACGCTGTCGATCCCAAGCAGTACCCGATCCCGCTGTCGGTGTGCGGCGCGATGAGCCAGGGCTACATCGGCTACGACCTGCAAAACGCCCTGCGGGAGGAGCTGCTCGACCGCGGCATCCACAAGCCCGTTTCGACGCTCATCACCCAGGTCGTCGTCGATCCGGAGGACCCCGCCTTCAAGAAGCCGACCAAGCCGATCGGCAGCTTTATGACCGAAGAGGCCGCCAAAAAGCTGGCCGCGGAAAAGGGCTACACCGTCATGGAGGACGCGGGGCGCGGCTGGCGCCGCGTCGTGGCCTCCCCCCGCCCGCAGCACATCGTCGAGATCGAGACGATCCGCACCCTTGTCGACGCGGGGCAGGTGGTCGTCGCGGCGGGCGGCGGCGGCATCCCCGTCATGGAGACGGAAGGCAACCACCTCAAGGGCGTGCCCGCCGTCATCGACAAGGACTTCTGCAGCGCGCGCCTGGCCGAGTCGGTCGACGCGGATTGCCTGATCATCCTCACGGCGGTCGAAAAGGTCGCCATCAACTTCGGCAAGCCCAACCAGGAGTGGCTTGACGAGCTCACCCCCGAACGCGCCCGGCAGCTCATCTCCGAGGGCCACTTCGCCCCCGGCTCGATGCTCCCGAAGGTGCAGGCCGCCCTCCAGTTCGCCGAGTCCAAGCCGGAGCGCTACGCGCTGATCACCCTGCTGGAAAAGGCCAAGGACGGCATCGCCGGAAAGACCGGCACCATCATTCGCTGACTTCGCTCCATCTGTTGATACCCTCCTTCTTGCCGCCCGCGGGATTCTTGCCCCCGCGGGCGGCCCGCGTTTTCGAGAGAGACGTGGAAAAGAAACGCCGCCCGAAAGGGCGGCGTTTTTTTTCCGCTTTCTTGAAAGAAAGCGGAAAAGAACGTTTGTGATTCAGGCGGAGCGCTTCCCGAAGCGGCGGGTTCCGGAGAGGACAAAAGGGCCGCCCCGTGGGGCGGCCCTTTTGTGTGGTAGGATATGCGGATTGGGTGACGGGTTATCGGTTGTCGATGGCCGGAAGGTAGCGGCTGGAGTCCGTCCGCACGAGCTGCTCGAGCCCCGCGCGGTCCAGCTCCCGCGGATCGCCTTCATAGGCGAAGCGGGCGCAGGTCCCGCAGGAGGAGCTCAGGCTCCGAGGCACGGGGGAAAGCTGCACCGCGATCCCCTGCCCGCGCAGGTCGCCCGCGAACCGGACCGCGTCATAGTGGGTGAAAAAGGTTGCGATATACTGCAAAGGCGGTTCCCTCCCGGCGGTCAATGTGGGGCTGCTATTTCGCGAGGGTCAGGCGGTAGTCCTCTCCATCTGCCGAGACGGAGACGCGGTAGCCCGCGCGTTCGGCGTAACGGGTGACGTTCTCCCGCGCGGTGGGATTGTCCACCAGCACCTCGCAGGAGGAGGGGGCCTTGTCAAGCGCGTTTTTTGTCAGGACGACCGGCTGCGGGCAGGAGAGCCCGCGCGCGTCGATGGTCTGTGCCATGATGATTCCTCCTTCTATACCCGCTGGGGCTCTTTTACGCCTGCCGCGGCCGTGGCTTTCGTATTGAGGAAGGCGACGACGAACAGGACGATGAGTGCGATGACGGTAAAGAGTTTCCCCGCGGCGGTGGGGCCGCCGGTGATGGTCCCGTCCTCGGCCACGGCGGTGGCGGCGGAGGCGAGGCCGAAATTGTGCGCGAACGCCGCGCCGACGAAATAGCCGGCGACGGTGACGGCGGAATCGGAGTTGCCCTCGCCCGCGAGGATGAGCTGACGGAGCGGGCAGCCGCCCAGCATGACCGAGCCGAGCCCGACCGCGGCCATCGAGAGGAAGTTCCAGACGCCGTCGATGTGGGCGACCGGCTGGCCCATGAAGCCGAGGCTGAAGTAGCCGCCGAACACGGCGTTGAGAACCAGGTTCCCGGCGAGCGCGGCGACAAGAATGGCCACAAAGCCGGAGAGCAGCGTCCAGTCCTGAAAGAGCAGGACGTCGCGGATGCCGCCGACCATGCACAGCCGGGTGCGCTGCGCGAGCGCGCCGACGACCAGCCCGGCGATGAGGGAGATCCAGATGGGGGCGTGCATCGAGCCGGGACCCTTTTCGCTGAAGAGGATGAACGCGGGCGCGGCGCAGAGCAGGCCGAAGAGGGCGACCTGGACGACCGACAGCCAGACGCCGTCGACGGCGGGCAGGGTGTAGGTGCGCTTCAGGCTGTAGCCGTGTTTGAGGAACTGCACGCCGCAGAGGATGCCGATCGCGAAGCCGACGAGCCCGACGATGGCGTTGAGGTCGCCGCCGGCGATCCGCAGAACCATGCGCAGCGGGCAGCCGAGGAAGACGAGCGCGGTGATCATGACGAACGCGCCGAGCACGAAGCGGGTCATCGGAGAGGAGCCGCCGCGGGGGAGGAACTCCTTCTTCACGGCAGAGACGATGAGCGCGCCGAGCACGAGGCCGATGATTTCAGGGCGGATGTACTGGACGACCGCCGCCTGGTGCATCCCGACCGCACCGGCGGTGTCGCGGATGAAGCAGGCGATGCAGAAGCCCATGTTTTTGGGGTTCCCGAGCCAGACGAGCGCGGCGGCGATGACGCCGATGGCCACGCCGGCGAGGATGATGTTACGTTTTTCCTTCAATGCCAACACCTCAAAGCAGATTTGATTCGCATGCGTTTCTTTTGTTATTATAGTACAAATATTTGGCATATGGAAATCGTAATTTTGAATAAACAGACGGTATTTATAGATATCGTCTATATATATGGCGCGGGAGGTAAAAGTGGCGTACAATAGAAGCCAGAATCTGCAAAGGAGGCCCCAGGAGATGCAAAAAGTATATTTCGACCACGCGGCGACCTCCTTTCCCAAGCCGCCCGAGGTCGTGTCCGCGATGGTGGCGTATATGGAACGGGTCGGCAGCAATGTGGGCCGCGGCGGCTACGCCTCCGCCTACGAAGCCGCCGGGACGGTGCTTGCCGCGCGTGAGCGGCTTTGCGCCCTGCTGGGCGGCCCCGATCCGCGCAACGTCATCTTCACCCTCAACGTCACCGAGGCGCTCAACATGATCCTCAAGGGCTTCCTGCGCCCCGGAGACCACGTCCTCGTGAGCGCGGTGGAGCACAACGCGGTCATGCGCCCGCTCGTGCAGCTTTCACAGACGGGCGTGGCGTTCGATCGCATCCCCTGCGACGGGGAGGGGGCCCTCTGTCTGGACGCGCTCGACGGGCTCGTCCGTCCCAGCACCCGCGCCGTCGTCCTGACCCACGCGTCCAACGTCGCGGGCACCATCCAGCCGGTCGCGCAGGTCGGCGCGTTCTGCCGCGCGCATGGTCTGCGCTTTATCGTCGACTGCGCGCAGACAGCCGGGATGGAGCCCGTCGACATGGGCTCGATGGGCATCGACGCGCTCGCGTTCACCGGGCACAAGGGGCTGCTCGGACCGCAGGGGACAGGGGGGTTCCTCGTCACCGACGCCTTTGAGAAGGAGCTGGACCCGCTCATTTCTGGCGGGACGGGCAGCTTTTCCCACCTCGAGACGGTGCCCGCGCTGCTGCCAGACCGGTTCGAGGCGGGAACCTTGAACCTGCCGGGCATCTACGGCCTGCACGCGGCGCTCGGTTTCCTGGAGAAGACGGGGATCGATGTCATCCGCGCGCGGGAACGGGCGCTGACCGCGCGGTTCCTCGCGGCGGTGGCGGAGGACGGACGCATCCGCGTCGCCGGTCCCCGGACGGCGGAGGGGCGCACGGCGGTTGTCTCGCTCGATTTCCCCGGGCGGGACAACGCGGAGATTGCCTTCCGCCTCGACAGCGAATACGGCGTCATGACCCGCTGCGGCTTGCACTGCGCCCCCAACGCGCACCGGACGCTCGGGACCTACCCGCAGGGGACGGTGCGGTTCTCCTTCGGGTATGGGAACACGGAGGAAGAGATCGATTACGCGTCCGACGCGATCGGGCGCATCCTGAACGGATAGGAGGGCGCGGTATGGAGAACAGGACGGCGCTGCTGCGGGCGATCCCGCAGGTGGACGAGCTGCTCCGGGAGCCCGGGCTCGCCCGGGCGGCGCAGCAGCAGGGGCGGGCGGCGGCGCTCGGCGCGGTGCGCGCCGAGCTCGACGCGCTGCGCGCGTCGATCCTGCGGGGCGAATGCCCCGCGGTGCCGCCGCCGTCCCTGCTGTGCGCAGCCGTTCGAGAACGGCTGCGCAGCGCGGGTCCCCCGCGCCTGCGCCGCCTCATAAACGCGACGGGCGTGGCGCTGCACACCAACGTGGGCAGAGCCCCCCTCTCGGACGCGGCCCGCAGCGCGGTGGGCGACGCGGCGGGCTGCTGCGACCTGGAATATGACCTCGAAACGGGGGAGCGGGGCAGCCGCGGCGTGCATGTGGAGCCTCTGCTGAAGGACCTCTGCGGGTGCGGGGACGCGCTCGTCGTCAACAACAACGCGGCGGCGGTGCTGCTCGCGCTGGCCGCGCTGGCGCGCGGGCGGGAGGTCGCCGTATCGCGCGGGGAGCTCGTGGAGATCGGGGACGGCTTTCGCATCCACGACATTTTGGAGCAGAGCGGCGCCCGGCTCAGGGAGGTCGGCTCCACCAACCGCACTGGTCCCGGGGACTATGAGGCGGCCTGTGCCGAAGGGGATGTGGCTGCGCTTTTGAAGGTGCATACGAGCAACTTCCGCGTTGTCGGGTTCACCGCGTCGGCGTCGGTCGGGGAGCTCGCGTCTCTCGCGAAGAGGCGGGAGATCCCGCTCGTCGTGGATTTGGGGAGCGGCGCGCTGCTGGAAGCGGAAGAGTACCCCTTCCCCGGCGAGCCGACCGTCCCGCAGACGCTGCGGGAGGGCGCGGACGTCGTCTGCTTCTCAGGGGACAAGCTGCTCGGCGGCCCGCAGGCGGGCATCCTCGTCGGGAGGGCCGCGCTGATCGAACGGATGCGCCGCCACCCGCTGGCGCGCGCCCTGCGCATCGACAAGCTCTCCCTCGCGGCGCTGGCCGCGACGCTGGAGAGTTACGCGGACCCGGTCCGCGCGAAGCGGGAGATCCCGGCGCTCCGGATGCTCTGCACCCCGCCCGAAACCCTGCGGGCGCGCGCCGAGGAACTCTGCGGAATGATCTCGCGGCTGGGCGCGGACTGCGCCTGCGAGGTCGTCCCCACAGAACGCCCGGTGGGGGGCGGCTGCGCGCCGGGAAGGCTCCTCAAGGGATCCGCGGTCGCGGTGACGGCGCGCGCTTTCGGCGCGGACGCGCTTGCCGCGCGGCTGCGCGCCGCGCCGGTCCCCGTTGTCGCGCGCATATCGGAGGGCAGGCTGCTGCTCGACGTTTCGACGATGCTGCCGGAGGAGCTTGCACCGGCGGCGGAGGCGGTGAAGGCCGGGTGCGGACCGTGAAGCGGATCGTGATCGGCACGGCGGGCCACGTCGACCACGGCAAGACGGCGCTCGTGCGCGCGCTCACCGGCATCGACGCCGACCGGCTCGCGGAGGAGAAGCGCCGGGGCCTGACGGTCGACCTCGGCTTTGCGTGGATGGAACTGCCTGGGGAGGTCCACGCCGACATCGTCGACGTGCCCGGCCACGAGCATTTTGTAAAGAACATGCTCGCGGGTGCGGGTGGGATCGACCTCGCGCTGCTGGTGGTTGCCGCGGACGAGGGGGTCATGCCCCAGACGCGGGAGCACCTTGTCATTTTGTCGCTGCTCGGCGTGCCGCGCGGCGTGGTCGTGCTATCCAGATGCGACCTCGCGGACGGGGAGACTCGCGCGCTCGCGCGGGAGGAGATCGCCGAGGCTGTGCGGGGTAGCTTTCTGGAGGGCGCGCCGGTCGTGGAGACCTCCGCTCAAACGGGGGAGGGCCTCGACGTGCTGCGCGCCCTGCTCGCGGAGGAAGCCGCGGAGCTCCCGCCCAGGAATATCGACCGTCCCTTTTTCCTGCCGGTGGACCGGGCGTTTACCGTCCGCGGTTTTGGCGCCGTCGTGACCGGGACCGCGCTCGACGGGCAGGTGCGCCCCGGCGACCTGCTGACCGTCAGCCCCGGCGGAGCCCGCGTGCGGGTGCGCGGCCTGCAAAGCTGCGGCCGCGAGGCCGCGGCCGCCTTTGCGGGCCAGCGCGTCGCCGTCAACCTGGCCGGGGCGGAACCCGGCTCGCTCGCGCGCGGCGACGCGCTGGCGGCCGCACCGTCCGCGCGCGCAAACGCGCTGCTCGACGTGCGGCTGGCCGCGCACCCCGCCTCCGCCCGCGCGATCACCCACAACCAGCGGCTGCACCTCGCGCTCGGCACCGCCTGCGTCCTCTGCCGCGTGCGTCTGCTCGACCGGGAGGCCCTGGCGCCGGGCGAGAGCGGCTATGCCCAGCTGCTGCTCGAGCAGCCGGTCGCGGTCCGCCCGGGAGACCGGTTCGTCGTGCGGTTCTATTCGCCCGTCGAGACGGTGGGGGGCGGCGTGGTGCTCGACATCCCCGCCCGCCGCCACAGACGGCTTGACAGCGCCGTGCTCGCGCGGTTACAATGTTACGACGGGGCGGACGCGCGCGGCCGCCTGCGCTTCGACCTCGCCGAAGAGCCGATGACGCGGGAACAGGCGCGGGAGCGGCTCTTTTTTCTCTCGGACGCGGAATTTTCCACCGCGTGGAAGGGCCTGCTCGCGGACGGGGAAATCCGGTGCGCGGGCCGGCTCGCCCTGACGCCCGGGACGCTCGCCCGCCTGCGGGAGGAGCTACTCGGCGTCCTCGCGGATTATCACGGGGCGCATCCCCTCGACCGGGGGATGCCGCTTGTCCTGCTGCGGGAACGGTTTCCCGGCGGACTGCCCGAGTGGTTCGCGGAGGAGGGCGCCGTCTCCCGCGCGGGGGACGCGCTCTCGCTGCCCGGCTTTGCGCCCGAGGGGACGGAACTCTACCGCCGTACCGCCGCGGAGCTGCTCGCTCTCTATGCGCGCGCGCCCTACGCGCCGCCCGACCGGGCGGCGGCGCTCGCGGAATTTCCGCCGTCCGTGCCAGCCGGTCGGGTGTTCGATCTGCTGCTCGAGGCGGGCGAACTGGTCGAGGCCGCGCCGGGACTCTGCTTCGCCCGCGCGGCGTGGGAGAGCGCCCGGGAAACGGCCCGCAATGTCGCCGGGGAGCGGGGAAGCGTCACGCTCTCCGGGTTGCGCGACGCGCTTGAAACCTCCCGGCGGTACGCGCAGGCGCTGCTCGAGCGGATGGACGCCGACGGTTTCACCCGCAGGGAGGGGGACGCGCATCTCCTGCGGGAGTGACGGGCCGGTTACCTGCGCGGACAAAAAACGCGCGGCGTTTTGCCGCGCGGATATGGGGGTGGATGGGTGCCGGTGTGCCTCCCGGTCTTCAAAACCGGTGTGGGCGGCGCAGAGCCGCCCGGGTGAGTTCGATTCTCACACGCCCCCGCCAAAATGAAAATCCCCGTGCGGACACCTCGTCCGCACGGGGATTTGTTTCTTCCATGGGATAAGCCGCTATTTGTTCCGGCCCGCGAAGGTGACGACAAGCGCGGCGATGGCGAAGGCCATCGCGCCGACCGTCAGGACCGAGCCGGGGACGCCGGCAACGAAGAAGCTGGCGGCGAGCAGCAGGATCGCGACGACCCAGAAGGCCTGGATGACTTTACGGTTCATAGTTCATATCCTCATCGATCAGTTTTTTGAGATACTCCGCCATGCTCATGCCGCGGCCCGCGGCATGAGCTTTGATTTTGTCCTTATAACCCTTGGGCGCCCAGAAGCGGATCTGTTCCAGATTCTCCCGCTGGTATTTCATCGTGGCGTTTTTGCTCGCTTCATTGTAAGCCATGAGACCGACCCCTTCAATATTATAGCAATTATAGAACATTATTACAATGTTTACTGATCGTAACAGGGAATCGGTATTTTAGACAAAAATTTTTTTGTGATTTGCACAGATCCGTTTATTGAAATATAGTGCACTATACATTAAAATAAAAAAGGCGTCACGAAACGGTAAAAAACGATCGGAAAATCGGGAAAATCAAGCTAGGACTATGAGGCCATTGGAAAATATTTCATACCTGCTTATGATAAAGGTATGGAGGGAGTGCTTTGAGAACGATTGAAATCGTAGCAAAGAACCTCAAATTCTACAGACAGCAGCGCGGCCTGACGCAGGAGGAACTGGCGTCGAAGGCTTATACCAGCGCGTCCTACATCAGCAGGATCGAGCGGATGGTCGCCAACCCGTCGATCGAATCGCTCGACAGCATCGCCATGGCGCTGGGGCTTTCTCCGGCGGAGCTCTTCCGGATGGACGAGGTGGACATCCTCCCGGAGCAGTACGATGAATTCCGCCACCTGCGGGGGATCAGCAGCACCATGGAGCCGTGGCGGAAGTCCCTTTTTCTGCGCGTGGTGTCTTCGACGCTCAACGCGCTGAGGGACTGGAAGCCGGTTGAGGAACCGGAAAAGACCGAACAGGAATAAGAAAAACAGCCGCCCTAAGGCGGCTGTTTTTGATTGTTTTTCCGTTCAAGCGGTGACGTCAACGGTGCCCTTCAGCCGGCAATCGTAGCAGACGAGGTGGCTGGACGCGCCCTCCCCCAGCCCGTCCAGCGGGCAGTTGGAGCACACCTCGGGCCAGACCTCGTGGCATTTCGCCCCAAGCGAGGCCCTGTTACGGCTGTTATTGTGTCCCGGCGATGGAGAGCGGTCAGAGGATGGGGTCGAGCAGCACCTCGACGGTGCCGCCGCACACCATGCCCGCCTGGCGCGCGTCGCTGTTGGTCATGTCGCAGAGGACGACGCGCGGCGCGCCCGACGCGAGGACCTCGGGCGCGGAGGCGACCACCCGCGCCTCGGCGCCGCCGCCGCCGATCGTGCCGTAGAGCGCGCCCTTTCCGTCGGCCAGCAGCTTGGAGCCGGTGCCGCGCGGCGCGGAGCCGCGCTTCTCGATGATGGTGGCGAGCATCATCGGTTCCCCCCGCGCGAGGCGTTCGAGTCCCTCGCGGCTGACGCTGCCCGCCGACAGTCCGCTGCCCACCTGGATGATCTCGGCCGCGATGCACACGGCGATCTCGGCGGGGGTTTCGGCCCCGATGCGCAGACCGATCGGGGAATGGACCCGCGCGAGCTGTTCCCTGGTATACCCCTCCCGCTCCATCTGCTCCATGACCACGGCGACCTTTTTACGGCTGCCGATCATGCCGCAGTAGGCGAAGCGGCGGGGGAGGATGCGTTCGAGGCAGAGGCGGTCGTCCGCGTGCCCCCGGGTGATGATGACGAAGTAGCTGCCGTCGGTGTAGGGGACCGACTCCATCGCCTGCGCGAAGGGCATGCAGAGCACCTGGCCGGCGCGCGGGAACCGCTCGCGGTTGGCGAACTCCTCCCGGTCGTCGATCACCGTCACGTCAAAGTCGAGCAGGGAACCGATCTCCGCCAGCGGCTTTGCGATGTGCCCGCCGCCGCAGATGATGAGCTGACGCCGCGCGCTCAGCCGTTCGGCGAGCAGGCGCACGCCAAGGACCTCGGCGGAAAGCGGCCGGTCGCCGCCCGGCAGGGCGGCCGCCAGCTCCTCCCACAGCCCGCGCAGCCCCTCGTCATAGGGGACGAGGCCGTCCGCTGTCACGAGCGCCTTCTGGGCGGTGAGCGCGCGTCCCTCCCGTTCCCCCGCGAGGATGGTCAGCAGGTCGGCGCTGCCGCCCGCGTCGAGGATGTCGGCGAGCGTGCGGAAAAATACCCGGTTCACAGGACCCCTCCCCTCAGGTGCAGGACCGCCTCCAGCGCGCCGCCCGCGATGGCGCGCGCCTTGTCGGAAATGGTGTGGCAGTATTCCACGATGCCGCGCGGGTCGATGTCGCCCGACTTCATCCCGCGCGTCACCGGGGTCCCCTCGGGCAGCATGCCGCGCACGACCCCGTCGATCAGGGCGCGCACCGGTTCCCCCTCCACGCGCGCGACGACGTCGCCCGCCCGCACGAGCTGCCCGATCCTTGCCGCGGGGACGAAGGGGCCGTCGGCGGGCGCGCGGATGATCCGCTCGGAGGTGTAGCCGCCAATGTCGCCGGGCACGCCGGTGTTGGCGATCGCGCTTCCCGCGTAGATTACGCGGCCGAGATAGTGCCCCCGCTTGGTCTCAACGACCGCGTGGCAGTCCGCGCCCGCGGTGAAGCCGGGGCCGAGCGCGATCACAACGGGCGCGTCGGTGATTCTGGTGCCGAGGTTGCGCTTGGCGAGCACCGCGTCGATGACGACGGGGGGGTGCAGCGTTTCGATCGCGGCCGCCTCGGGGTCGACGAGCACCGCGATTTCGCCCTCCCCGGTGATCCGCAGCGCGTCGGCGGGGTCGCGCGCGAGCCGCGCCGTCACCCCTTCAATCTCGGCCGCGCCCTCATAGACCGCGCGGGAAAACGCGACGGTGCAGCGCACGGTGGTGGGCCGGGCGATGTCGGTCATGACGACCTGGAAGCCGCAGTTGTGCAGCCGCCAGGCCACGCCGGTGGCGAGGTCGCCCGCGCCCTTGATGAAGATCAGCATGTGATTTCCGCCTCCTGTCTGAGCGAAAGAATAAGTACTTTTTCAATGCCGCCCGCACGGAGCAGGGCGGCGGTTTGCTCCCCCTGTTCCCGCAGGGCGGGGGTGTCCGCCTGGTTGAGCAGCACGGTGGGGGAGAACCTCCCGTAGCCCGCGAGCAGCAGCCGGGCGATGATCCCGGGGGTCACGGAGGCCCCCTCCGGGATGCCGAGCGCCTCCCGCGCGAGCGGGGCGCGGTGGCAGACCTCGTCGAACGGCCTGCCGAGCGCCGACAGCCCAGCTACGGCGATCACCCGGCCGGTCCCGTCCGGGATGACCGGCTCGGTGGAGTTCGGAAACTTCACCGGCAGCCGCCGGGAGCCGTCCGCCTCGAGGAAGAGCGCGTCGGTGTGCGCCGCGAGCCACGCGAGCGTCTCGGGCGCGGGCGCGGCGAGCTTCCCGGGGGCGCCCCGCGCCGGCGTGCCGGCAACGGCGATCCGCCCGTCCGCGAGCGCCCGTTCCAGCGCGCCGGGATCGCCGTCGCAGACGACCGCGACGCGGCCGTCTGCCGCGGGGCGCAGGATGTGGGTGGTCGTCCCCGCGCCCACGCGCAGCCCCCGCCGCGCATATTCCCCGGCGAGCGCGTACATGAGGGTGGTCTTGCCCCCCGCGCCCACGATGGACACGATCCGTTCCCGCCCGGGACAGAGCCCCAGCCGTTCAGAGAGCTCCATACGTTTTCCCTCCTTCCGCGTCCCGGAACTGCCCGAGCAGAAATTCCGCCAGCGCGCGCGCGGCGGGGGAGAGACGGCCGTCCCTGCGCTGAACGAGGTAGAGCCGCCGCCCGAGCGCGCCCCCCTCAAGCGGGAAGGCGAGCAGCAGCCCGAACCGCTCGAAATCGGCGGCGGCGCGCCGGGAGAGGATGGAGATCCCCAGTCCCTGGGACACGGCGCGCTTGATCGCCTCGGGGTCGTCCATCTCAGCGGCGACCTTCAGCCGTTCGGGCGGGACTCCGATCTCCTCGAGGAACCGCTCGAATTCGCGGCGGGTTCCCGACCCGGTCTCCCGCTGGATGAACTTCTCCCGAAGCAGCAGCGAGCGGGGAAAGCCCTCCCGCGGCAGCGCCTGATAGCGTTCTGTGTTGGGGGTGACGACGACGAGCTCGTCGCCGCACAGGTCGTGGAAGACGCAGCGCGGGGAGGGGATCGCGGTGCCGGTCATGCCGAGGTCGGCGGTCCCCTCCGCGACCTGCCGGACGACGGCGGCGCTGTCGCAGCGGAGGCTGCGCACCGCCGCGTCGGGATGGGCGCGGCCGAAAGCGGCGGCCGCGCCGGGCAGGACGTACTGGGCCGGGATGCTCGACGCGGCGACGGTGACGATCCCGCCGACGGGCGGGGCGGAGGAGGTGACGGCGGCGATCGCGTCGTCCCGCAGCCGGAGCAGCTTCTGCGCGTAGGCGTAGAGCCGCTTGCCCTCCTCGGAGGGGTAGACCTCCTTGGTGGTGCGCACGACGAGCTGCACCCCGAGCTCCCGCTCGAGGGAGCGGATGTGGGCGCTGATCGTCGGCTGGGTGAGGAAGAGCCGCTCCCCCGCGCGGGAGAAGCTGCCGAGGCTCACCACGGCGGAAAACGCCTCGAGCTGTTTAAAATCCAACCGCCCGCCTCCCTTCGGAAAAGTCCGACTTTTCATCCATTATACCAAGACTCTGCCCCAAAGTCATCCTTTGAGGCTTGTTTTTTTGGGCAAAGTGGGCTATGCTATAGATAATCCCGATAGATCCATGATAGCACAACCCGGCAGGATTTACCATCCCCGGGCGCGGGATACGGGAAATCACACGGAAGGGAGGCTCGCATCGTGGCGGAACAGGAAAAACGGCTCACCCAAATGACCTCCACGGCCGGTTGAGCGGCCAAAGTCGGACCGGGGGTCCTCGCACAGGTTCTGTGCGGCTTACCAAAGTTCCACGATGAAAACCTGCTGGTCGGCTTCGACACCAGCGACGACGCCTGCGTCTATCGCATCAGCGACGAGCTCGCGCTTGTGCAGACGGTCGATTTCTTCCCGCCGGTGGTGGACGATCCCTACGCCTTCGGGCAGATCGCGGCGGCCAACGCCCTCTCGGACATCTACGCGATGGGCGCCGTCCCGAAGCTCGCGATGAATCTGCTCTGCTACCCCTCCTGCCTGCCGCAGGAGACGGTGCGGGCGATCCTGGCGGGCGGCGCGGACAAGGTGCGCGAGGCGGGCGCGGCGCTCGCGGGCGGGCACACGATCCAGGACAACGAGCCCAAATACGGCCTCTGCGTCAGCGGCTTCGTCGATCCGCGCAGGATCCTCGCGAATGCCGGCGCGCGGCCGGGCGACCTGCTGATCCTCACCAAGCCCCTCGGGGTGGGCGTGCTCAACACCGCCGCGAAGGCGGAGCTCATCACGCCCGAGGCGTTCGCCCCGGCGATCGCGTCGATGTCCGCGCTCAACCGCGCGGCGGCGGAGATCGCGGCGGACTTCCCGGTGAGCGCCTGCACCGACGTGACCGGCTTCGGCCTGCTCGGGCACGCGTTCGAGATGGCGGAGGGCTCGGGCGTCACGATCCGGCTCTTTTCCGGGGAGCTCCCCCTGCTGGAGGGCGCGGCGGATTTGGCCGAAATGGGCATCCTGCCCGCCGGGGCCTACGCCAACCGCGACTATGTCGGGGAGCGCGCCGCCTACGGCGCGGGGGTGCCGCGCGTGCTGCGCGACCTGCTCGCCGACCCGCAGACGTCGGGCGGCCTGCTGCTCGCGGTGCCGAAGGCGCACGCGGACGGGCTGCTGCGCCGCTTGAAGGGCGCCTTGCCCTGTGCGGCTGTGATCGGCGAGGCGGTCGAACGCCGGGCGGCCGCGATCGTTGTGGAATAGAAGCGGAGGACGGCTGATCAAATCAGCCGTCCTCCGCTTTTTGCGGGAGTTTTCACCGCCCGGGCGCGGTGAGAAAACGGATAAAAAAGGGGACGGTTCCAGGAACCGTCCCTTTTGTTATTCCGGCGAGAACTCAAAACCGTTTCCCCAAAGCCCGAGCCCGCGGATAACCTTGATCATCACGGCACTACTGGCATCTTGCACAGTGTATTCCGGATGCTTTTTAGTTATTATAACATGGGTTTTTCACAAAGGCAAGAGAAAATCCGCGGCAAGAAAACAAAATGTGAAAGATGTACATACGTAATATACAGCTGTTACGTGCGAAAAAACGCCAATGCGCTCTTGCCTTTTCTGCGCGGATTTGCTATACTATCCTCGTATCCGCCGGTATGATGGAATTGGCAGACGTGACGGACTCAAAATCCGTTGGTAGCGATACCGTGCCGGTTCGACCCCGGCTACCGGCACCATCTATTATGGTCAGTTTAGATCGGATGCGTGTAAAAGCGCATCCGATCGGCCTTTTCCGGGGTTTTTCTGGCCCTGATTTCAGCTGAAAAACAAAAGATCGGCAAGCCGCTTTTTCGGGAACTGACGGGACTCGAACCCATACGCTCCCCAAAAAGCATCAGGCGCCCTTTTTGATTGGTCATTCTTTCAAAAAGGGCGCCTTTTTTTGTTTCTCCGAAAATCTGGCGACCGCCTGGCAGGGCCCTACCGGGAAAAAGGGCGCCTTCATATAGATCACGCCGGTACCCTCAAAAGGGGCGCCGGCATCAAGCCACCCCAGGGCGTCGCAAAAAGCGGCGCCCTTTTTCATTTGGAGGGAAACGCTATGGCAAAGAGAACCGACACGATCCACAGCTGGAGGGAGATCCCCATCCCCTATCGCTGTGAGGGCTGCCCCTACCCCAAGGTAGGTTTCGTCTGCTATGGGAAGGATGGAAGCTGCCTGCGCTCCGATGTACAGGAAATTGAAGCGCGGCAGGCGTCAAAAAGCACGGGATAAGTTTGTTGGGTTTGGGTATCGCTTTCTGGTATGGAAGACGGTATGTTGTTGGGTTGGAAAGGAGGGATGTACTGTGAGAAAAAATCATCTGCCAGAGAGGAGGAATCAAAGTGAGAAGGCCTTTGAAAGCAACCATCTGTAATAAAACGCACCCCGAATATGGGACCGTATCCCTGCCGTTTCCCATCCAATTGGAGGAATTCGACGAAAACCTCAAAATGCTGGATGCCCTGGGCATCGGAGGCCATATAAAACGGGACTGCTTTGTGGCGGAGATCTCCACCGCATATCCTATCCTGAATTGCCTGGAGGGAAGCTGCGTCAATGTAGATGAGCTGGATTATCTCGTCAAATACCTGGACAGCTTCACACCCGATGAGGTGGCGGCTTTCCAGGAAGTTGCGTCGGAACGGGAGGTCACAGATCTTCCAGGGCTGATTAACCTGGCGTTCTCCTGTTCCCAGGTTGTCGCCGTAGAGGATTTCAGAAATTTGGAGCGGGTTGGGATCTGGCTCCTGCTTGCAAGAAATACAAGCGTCGATCCACCAGAGTTGGATCGGGATACGGCTGTCAAAACTGCTATCGCCGCGCTATCCAGCGGTGAGGGGATCGTTACCCCCTACGGGGTTATCTTCGAGAATGGGATGGAACTTCAGACGGTTTACGACGGAAGGATCTTCCCGGAGTACTCCTACGAAGCGCCCTTGATCACCGCAGAGATCCCTGTTCCAATGAACAATTCCACCTATTCCCTGTTCCTTCCTATGGCTGAGGGACAGCTGAAGCGGTACCTGGACCGTTTGGGGGAATCGCTGACATCCGTCTGACCCGAGCAGGTATTCGGCGCCCTTTTTGAGAAGCTAGATCTACCCCCAATACCAGACCGGGAAACGGTTGAAAATCTCAACCGGCTGTGCCTGGCAGTTAAAGATTTCGGCGAAGCGGAGTTTTCCACACTGCGGTCAATGGCAGCACCTTTTGAATCGATCACCAGTGCCCAGCTGACTGCCTTGGCCAAAGGGGTGCAACAGTTAAGAAACACCCCGAATGAAACAATGATCCAGACAGGAGGTATGACCCTATGAGAGAACTGACAAAAAACCAGGTCGAGGTCCTCCGGGAACAGTACCCGGTTGGCTCCCGCATCCGCCTGATCCGGATGAACGACCCATACCACCCGGTGCCGCCTGGTACCAAGGGAACCCTTGTCGCCATCGACGATATGGGGACCTTCCATGTCAACTGGGATAACGGCAGGGGGCTGGGCCTTGTACCCGGCGAAGACCAGTTTGAGGTAACCCCTTTGGAAACCCTCAAACTGTATATGCCCCTCTCCGCCAGGATTCACGAACGCAGCGAATGGGGCGAACTGGACGAGTGGGGCACAGAAATGGACTGGCAAGACCTGCTTCCATACGAAAGCCAGATTAATCGGGCAATGCGTGACAATGACCTCCCCGCTGAGAAGACCCGGGGCCTGATGCATTGGTATGAGGACAAGGACGGAGTGAACCGCAAGGTCTACTCCGCCTTTTTTACGGTCGAAAACAGAGATGGCAGGCTCTGGGGTGTAGCAGAGTGCAAGGTCGCCGGAACGCTGGAAGCGGAGGAACTGGAAACCCTCCGGGATTACCTGGCGGGCCAGGCGTCGGATGGCTGGGGCGAAGGTTTTGAACAGCGCCCCCTCATCACGGCAGACAGAGGGGAGCTCTATGTGAGCCTGTGGAACAGCGACCGGTGGTCGATCCTCACCGAGGAGGAGAGGTTTGGCTCCGGTTTGTCTCACGAGGAGGAACAGACAGGAGGGATTGCCATTGGGTGAAAAATGCTGTAAAAGAATATCTGATCGTCGATCACGGGCCGTCCCTCACTTCAGGGGCGGCCCGTTTTTTGTTTGTGCGGAAAGGCGGTGAAAGCCTATTTGAAGCCCTTTATCCCCTGGGTGGGAGGCAAGCGTGCGATGCTGCCGGTGCTGTACCAGCTGTTCCCCAACGACTTCCACCGGCTGGTGGAGGTGTTTGGCGGCGGTGCGGCGGTGATCTTTGGCCGGGAGCCGGGCCGCTGCGAGGAGATCTACAACGACTACAACAGCAACCTGGTCACCCTGTTCTGGTGCGTCAAAAACAGGCCGCTGGCGCTGATGACGGAGCTGAACTTCCTGCCCCTCAACTCCCGCCAGGAGTTTGAGGTGCTGCGGAAATTTTTGCGGGAGGAGGAGTTCACCGACGCCTACCTCCGGGAGGAACTGGAACTGTGCGAGCGGTTCTTCCTCTCGCCGGAACGGGAGGAGCTGCGGGAGATCCTCTTAAAAAAGGCGGAGATGGGCGATGTGCGCCGGGCTGCCGCCTTCTACAAGGTGATCCGGTACAGCTATGCCGGGAGCGGGACCTCCTTCGGCGGGAAGCCGGTGGACATCCGCCGGGGGCTGCACCAGATCTGGGAGTGCTCCCGCCGGCTGGCGGAGGTGGTCATCGAGCACCAGAGCTACGAGACCCTCATCCCCCGGTTTAATGACCCGGCCACCCTCCTGTATGTCGACCCGCCCTACTACCAGGCCGAGTGCTATGAGGTGTCCTTCGGCCTGCGGGACCACTACCGGCTGCGGGAACTCATCGGCCAGACAAAGAGCCGGGTGGTCCTCTCCTACAACGACTGCCCCTTTATCCGGGACCTCTACCGGGACTTCTGGGTGGTGGCGGTGCGCCGGAAGAACCCCATGGCCAACCGATACACCCCCGGCAGCGAATACGGCGAGCTGGTGATCCTCAACTATGATCCCCGGGACCATCCCAAAGACCGGCAGATGACCCTGTTTCAAGCGGACGAACCCCTGTTGGAACTGGAATACACCTTAGTTTGTGAAGGAGGAAAAACCAATGAAGAATCTGAAAAAGCAAAACAGCCTGCGGCTCCCCGGCCATTTTCTGAAGGACACGGGACTGGACCAGGAGCGGAGCCTGCTGGCAGCTCTCTTTCCGGGCGTGATCCTGCTCACCCGGAGATTTCCCAGCCCACAGGAGCGTGAGGAGATCGGTGAGGGCCTGTCCTGTGTGGCCAGAGACCTGGATCTGCCCTTGGAAACAGACGGCCTTGTGATCCCGGATGAGATGCTGGAGGACGCCGGGCTGCCCAGTGATATGGAACAGCTGGAGTTCTTTGTGGAGGACGGGCGGATCGTCCTGGAAGCCCAGACGGACTTTGAACAGGAACTGCTGGCAGACGCCTGGGAGGAAGCGGCGGAAGACGAGATCCTCTCCCGGCTGCCCCGGCGCCTGCGGGACTTTTTCCGGGATCTGGAGATCCACCCGGCAACCGTCCGGGATGTGATGCGGAAAGGAGAAACAGAAGAATGAACGGAAGCGTATACAAGGTGGTGGACAGCCGCGGCCGGGTACATCTGCCCAAGGAGTTCCGCGGGGCGATGGGTCTCGGCTGCGGGGAAATCGTCAAGCTAACCACCGGCAAAGACGGCTTGCAGGTGAAAAAGGTCCACCTCATTGAACTGGGGGACAAATCCCCCGAGGCGGTGGAGGCCTTTGTCCATGCGGCGGCTGCGGCTATGAGCCGGGAGAAACAGATGGAACTGGCCGCCCGGCTGCTGGAACTGCTTCGGAAGGAGGAAACAAAATGAAACGAGGAAGCGCCCTTTTGCTGGCCTGCCTGATGGCGGTGGGACTGAGCACCACCGCTTTTGCCGAGGAACCCCAGACGGTGGTGAATACTGAAAACGGCGGCGCCAGCATCTCCATCACCGATATCACGCCAAGGGAGGAGCAGGAAGATGAAACCGAGAGCTCATTCCAGACGAGGTATTACCCCATTGCCATTGAAACCGCAGAGGATGCAGGCGTCCGCCTGCTGGTCAAGACCTTCCTTGTGCCGGAGGGTACAGATCCCCAGGCGCTCGTCGAGGAAAGCCTGACCCGCCGGGGGATCACCTACCAGGTATCGGATATTCTGCTGCGGGAGTTGAAGGGAGATTCCCAGACGAAGCCGGTGACCAAAACGGTCACCATCCCAGCGGAGACGGATGACACCGAGGAACTGCTGACGCTGCTGTCCCCCACACTGGAATATGGGGAGGACGGCTATGCCGGCACCCTGTCCCTGGACCCCTCCTCCATCTCCGCCAAGGCAGCGGACACCACCAGCTATTCGTACACTCTTAAGGATACCAGGGAGTACACCGGCCTGGACCGCAACGACCCCTACTATATCCCCAAATCCGCCGAGAAAAACGGTGTGACCCTGACCCTGGCGGATGTGCAGTGGACCCCCATGGCCAGCGCCGGGGACAACAGCGAGGTTCCCTCCCTCTATCGGGCCACCGCCGTCTACACCGGCACCGCCTGGGGCAGCAAGGCAGATGGCTATCTGGTGACCGCCTCCTACACCGGCGAGGCAACGAAGACAGAGGAAGGGCAGAAGATGGTGAGCATCGTCTATGAGGAGACACCCGGCGCGAGCCTGTTCGGGAGTTTTCCCTGGCAGGCGGTGCTGCTGGTGCTGATCGGCGCGGGTGTCCTCACCGGCGGAGTATTTGGCGTCCGCCGGCTGATTGCGAAGGGAAAGGACACAGCCGAAAACCGAAAATCCAAGCTGGTCCGGGAGGACCCTTACGCTGGCAGACCGCCCATGGATCTGCCGGATCTGCTGAATGAGATGGACCGTGGATTGGAGGAGGACCGATGAGAGAGAAACTTCAAAGACTGTGGGATTCGTCCGGACGGTGGTTCCTGCTGGGGCTGCCGCTGGCAGCTGTCATTTTGGGGCTGGTGATCTGGCAGGCGAACCAGGCGGTCCAGCCGCCCAGGGAAACCATTGCCGACCCTCCCACCGAAACGGAGGTCACCTTTGACCTGGAGAAAAACCGGGCATATACCGCGGAGGATGGTATCGTGGTGATCCGGCCATCCGGACAGGCGGATTCCGCAGAATCAAAGGCAGCCAATGCCCTGGTGACCACCGCCGACCTGGAGGTGGTCTGGGACGGAGCCTCCCTTTCGGCGGAGAACTATACCCTTCCCGCTGAGGTTCAGCTGGAGGATGGCTCGGTGGGGGTGCTTTCCATCCCCAAAATTGGCCTCTCCGCCCCGGTGTATGAGTCGGAGGACGGCGATGAGATGGAGAGCATGACTAAGGGGATCGCTCATTTTGCCACCACCTCCGCCTGGAACGGGAATGTGGGGCTTTGTTCCCACAATGTACCGCCCGCCGGTGCGGTGGCGTTTTTCCGTGACCTTCACCTGCTGGAGGCGGGCGATACGCTCACCTACCAAACCGCCCAGGGAGAGCGGCAGTACCAGGTGACCGAGGTCCGGGAGATCGCCGGGGACGACTGGAGCTACCTCTCCCGCACCGACGACAACCGCATCACCATGATCACCTGCATCACCGGCAAGCCGGACCTTCGGCTGATGGTACAAGCCAAGGAGATCTGATTTGTTGGGTTTGCTGAATGGCTTTCCGCGTAATTTGCTGGTATCTTTGGTGGCAAGGAGGAATGCAAAATGAAACGAAACTTCATGAGTATCCTGTTGGCGATGGCGCTGGCAGTGGGCAGCGCGGCGCCGGCCTATGCCGGAGAGGTCTTCACCTTTGAGGCGGCGCCGGAAAGCGGCAGCAAAGCAGAGAAACAGAGCGCGCCAGTCTGGGAGGCCCCGGAAACAGAGCTCCAAGAACCCGATGGCCATGAATGGACTCCCCCTGAACCGGAATGGGTAGACCTGGACGCCTATGCCCAGGAAGTCCTGACCCTGACCAACGCCCGGAGGAAAGCAGCGGGATTGAATACCCTCTCAACTGATCCCGTCCTCACCGAGATGGCGATGCTCCGGGCCAGGGAGCTGGAGGAGAACTACTCCCATACCCGCCCCAGCGGGGAGAACTGCAAAACGGTGTTCGGGGAGTTTGAAACCGATCTGCGGTTCTGGGGCGAAAACGCCGCCAAGGGCAATCGAACCCCAGAGGCGGTGGTGGAAGCCTGGATGGATTCCCAGGGTCACAGAGAAAACCTCCTGCGGGAGGACGCCGGATACCTGGGTGTCGGCGTCTGGCAGGATGAGGACGGCATCCTCTACTGGGTGCAGCTGTTCGCCATCAAGTGAGAAACAAAAGTTGCAGTGGCCCCAAAAGTTGGGTATAATAAAGAAAAAGGAGGGATGTGATATGATCTATACCATCGAGGAGATCCGGCGTATCATCACTCCGATTGCAAAAAAATACCGTCTTCCGGCGGTTTACCTCTTCGGTTCCTATGCCAGAGGCGATGCCACCGAAACGAGTGACCTGGATTTTTTGGTGGATACCACTGGGACTGAGCTCAAATCCCTGCTCACTTTGGGGGCGCTCTATACCGAACTTGAGGAAGCGTTTCAAAAACCCATCGACCTCATTACCCTCAATTCCCTGACCCAGCGGGCGCAGATGCCCAGTGAGGAAGCATTCCGGGATACCGTGTGGAAGGAGCGTGTCAACCTGTATGAAGTCGCCTGACCTGCAGCGCCTTGCCCATATCCGGGACTACTGCCTGGAAATTGAAAAGACCATCAACCGCTACGGGCGATCCTTTGACGCCTTTGACCAGGATGCAGATTACCAGCGTTCAGTCTCCTTCTCGATCCTTCAAATCGGGGAACTGAGCGGTGGACTGAGCCCGGAATTCCGCGCTAAAACCGCCGACCGTATTCAGTGGGGCCCGATGAAAGGAATGCGTAACTTGGTTGCCCACAATTATGGCAGCATGAGCCGGGAAATCATCTGGGAAACCGCTGTAACGGATATTCCTGTCCTCCTCGCCTTCTGCGAAGAACAATTGCGGGAGGAACCGGACAAGTAACAAGGCAACAATTGAATCAAGCCCAAATCAGCCGCTGTGAAAACAGCGGCTATCTTTTTTTGTTTGCTCCCAAATGGTGAGCGGTAAACCGAGGCCGAGGCGTCGTTTTCCCGCTTGCCGGGGGAGCATCCATCTTTCCGCCTCGGCCCGGCGCCGCCGGGAGCGGAAAGGATGGATGAGATGAAGCAGACGAAAAACAGCCGCCTGCGGCGGATCGCCTCGGGGCTGCTGGCGGCCCTGATGCTGATGACCTCCGCACCGGTGTCCTACGCTCTGGAGCCGGTGATCGGCATCCAGCAGATGGCGCCGGAGCAGACCGAAGAAACCACCGGGGAAGAAGAAATACCAGAACCGGAGCAGGACCCTGACAATGAGTCTTCTGACCCGGCTTCAGAGGAAAACGCGGAGGCGATGGACGAGCCGGCCCCCGATGAGAAGCCTGGAGGCGAGGATGAGGAACAAGGACTGGATGGGCAGCCCGCGCTCCCCGTGGAGGGGCAGCCGGAAACCCCGCCTGTGCAGGACAGCGGTGAAGCCGTCGTGCCCGAGGAGGATGAGCCTCTCAGCGAGGAACCCACTGTAGGCAGTTCCGGCCTGGACCCGCCCGATCTGACAACTTTTGAAGCAGTAAAAGGCGGACAGATGGCAGTTATGAGCCGGACGGCCCGCAGCGCCCCCGGCAGCACCACTATGTATATGGAGCGGATCGACGACATCTCCCACCGCTATCCGTTCTCCGGCGGAGGCCCCTACTACGGGTATCTGTTCTACACCGCCGAGGGGGATACCGCCTACTGTGTGGAGCCCGCCCGGTTTAATTCCACCACCGGCACGGTGGTGACCGGTTCCAAGACCTACTCGGGCCTCACCCAGGCCCAGCAGAACGACATCGCCCGGGCCATCGCCGCCAATCCCGGCGGCCACTCCAACCCATACCAATATATGGCCTGCCAGGCCATCATCTGGGAGATCGCCTACAACCAGTCTCCTCGTGGGGGCAGCGTCTACAACGCTGTCATCGCCCAAAATTCTGGGAAGCTCTCCTCCTACTACGAGGAGATCCGCTCGGAGATGGAGAACCTGGGAGAGATCCCCAGCTTCATGAGCCCGGACCCCCAGAACCCCACCGAGCACTCCATGGAGGAAAACGGCGGCGAATGGAGCATCGACCTTGAGAACATCAACGGCAATGTCACCCTGCGGGAGGAGGATTTTGAGAGCCGGGCGCCCTTTGACTTTTCCGTTTCCGGCGATACCCTGACGGTGACCTCCTCTTCCGAGCCGGACAGCGACAGCTACACCGCCTGGCACGGCGGCAGCGGCGAAGGGGCCCTCATCTTTTGGAACTCTTCCCAGCAGACCAAGGCCACCTTCGATGAAACCGCCGGCATCCCCGCCGACGGGTATATGGTGTTCTCCTCTGACTGGACGCCCATCGATCAGCCCCCGGATGAGGGCGAGGGCGAAAAGGTCGGTTATCTCCAGATCACCAAGTATGACGGAGAAACCAATCTGCCCCTGGGCGGCGCGATTTTTAAGATCGAGTCGGAAACCTATGTGAACGATTCCTTCGCGGTCCCCTATGGCGGGGCCACTGTGGTGATCCCCATCCCGGAGGGGAAGGACAGCATTGAGGTGACTGTCACCGAGGTGAAGGCTCCGGACCTGTACGTGCTGGACAGTACTCCGAAAAAGGTGACGGTGACTGCCGGGGATCAGGTGAACATTGCCCATCTGGATTTTGACAACTACCCGATGGATTGTTCCCTCACCATCTACAAACATGAAAAAGGAAAGGAGGATGTACCTCTTTCGGGAGCGCGGTTCCGCATCCGGTATGCTGACCCGGATGTGAGCGCCCAGGTGTGGACCGAAACCACCGACTCCTCGGGCCGTATCCACATCGACCTTCCCCACAGCGGCACGCTGATCGTCGAGGAACTGGAAGCGCCAGATGGTTATGTCATCGGGGAGATCTCCACCCATGAGGTAGTGGTTCAAAAGGGCGAAGACAAGGAGATCGCCATCTCCAACGACAAAAAGGCCCAGATCATCGTCACCAAGCGGGACAACCAGACCGGCCAGCCGCTTCAGGGGGCGGTCATCAAAGCCACCCTTCTGCGGAGCCACACCGAGCCCTACGAGAGTGGCCTGGTCTACACCCGCACCACCGGGCCGGACGGGGTCGCCGTCTTTGAGGACATGATCCCGGGCGAGTACCGGGTCGAGGAAACCTCCCCGCCCCAGTTTTACCTGCCTACCGACCAGGTACACACCGTCAATGTGTATGACGGCTCTCACGAGCCGGTGGAGCTGGAATTTAGAAATGACCCCTGGACGGGGCTCACCATCAAAAAGGTGGACGCCGTCACAGGTGAGGGCCTGCAAGGGGCGGTTTTTGAACTTTACGAGGGTACTGCCGCGGAGAAGACCAAGTTTTTGGGAGATTTTCAATCGAACGAAAATGGAATCGTCACCATCCAGGAGCTGGAAAGCAGCCAATATTACACCATTGTTGAATCCCAGCCGCCCTATGGATACTTCCTGGATGAAGACAATGTACAGACCATCCTCATTAAACCGGAGGCGATCAATGAAAATATTACGGTGATCTTCCGGAATCTTCCCAAGCCCAAGCTCCTCATCACCAAGATCGACGCGGATACGGGTGAACCGCTCCCTGGGGCGGTGTTCCGGGTTTCCCGGCGCTCCACCGCCGAGTATGTGGATGTGACCACCGGGCCGGACGGGACCTACCTTCTCGAGAATCTGGAGGAGGACTGGTACGAGGTCTATGAACTGCGCAGTCCGACGGGGTATGTCACCGACGACACCCATTACGACATCGAGCTCATCGCCGGCGAAACCGCCGAACTGGTGGTGAAAAACCGCAAAAAGCCCACCTTCACCATTGAGAAGATCGACAGCGTCACCCTCCAGCCGTTGGAGGGCGTTGTGTTTGAGATCAGCGTCAAGAACGGCAAGAGCCTGGGGCAGTTCACCACCGATGCAGAGGGAAAAATCGTCCTGGAGGACCTGGAACCGGGTGAGATCTATCTGGCCGAGGAGGTACGAGCCTTGCCGGGCTACCTGCTGGACGAGACGGTCCATGAGCTGAAGCTGGATGAAAACGAGAGCGGCGTCCTCAAGCTGAAAAACACCCCCGAGAACCCCCTTATCATCTCCAAAGTGGACGCGGTCACCGGGGAGCCGATCCCCGACACGGTCTTTGAGGTGCGCCACTCGGATTGCCGCCTGGTGGGAGAGTTCACCACCGGGGAGAATGGTATGGCGGTGGTCGCCGGAAAGGATGTGACCCCCGGCTGGTACCTGGTCACCGAGGTACGGGCGAACCCGGCCTACATCGCCACTGGGGAAGCCAAGCTGGTGGAGCTGAAATACGAGGCCACCGCCATGGTGGAGTTCCTCAACCAGCCCCGCACCGGGCTGCAGATCCGAAAGGTAGACGATGTCACCGGCGAACCCATCCCCGATGTGGGCTTCTACATCGAGGAGATCGACGGCCGCACCATCGGCACCTACTGCACCGATGAGGCAGGCATCATCAACCTGCCGGACCAGGAGGAGATCTGGGTTCAGGTGACCGAGATCCAGCCGGCGGAGGGGTACAAGCCTGACCCCACCCCCAGGACCATCAAGCTGGAGAGCGGCAAGCTCAATGTCCTCGAGTTCCGCAACCAGCCCTATCCCATCCTCAAGATCGTCAAGCTGGATGCGGATACCCGCCAGCCGATGGAGGGCGTCCAGATCCGGGTGTATGACAAGTTCCACCGGGAGGTGGGGACCTTCACCACCAATGAGTTGGGGCAGATCCTGCTCACCGGCGTAGATGGCGGCGAAACCCTTTACTTGAAGGAAATCCAGACTCTGCCCGGATACCAGCTGGACGAAACCGTCCACGAGGTGACCCTGGCCTGGGGGCAGCAGAGCACAGTAGAGCTGCTCAACAAACCCCTGGCTACCTTCCGCCTCACCAAGATCGACGCTGAAACCAAGGAACCCATCTATGGGGCGGTATTCAACCTCTACGATAGCCGGAACAATCTGATTAACGAATATGTGACCAACCAGGAGGGCGTGATCGAATTCCCCCGAGAATTGTCCGCTGGAAAATATAAGGTCAAAGAGGTCAAATGCGATGGCTATGTGGTGGACCCCACCATCCACACGGTGGAGCTGAAGGCTGGAGAGACCACCGAGCTGGTGTTGGAGAACCGCCCGCTGCGGGGGCAGATCCAGATCGTCAAGAAGGCGGTGGACGATAACCCTGTCACCAAGGAAAAGGCCGGCGCCCTGCTGGACGGGGCGGAGTTCACCATCTACAACGACAAGCTGGAAGTGGTGGACACCATCACAACGGATGAAAGCGGCGTCGCCACCAGCAAGCCCCTTCCGCTGGCCACCTATGCCATTAAAGAAACCTCCAGCCCGGAGTATTACCTCACCGACGGCAAAGTGTTCTACGCCACCCTCAAGGTAGCGGACGACCTGGTACGGTTTGAGGTGCTCAACGAGAGCGTGGATGTGAATGTGACAGTGGAAAAGCGCGGCAATGTGGAAGTGCTGGCCGGGGACACCATGCGGTATGATTTCTCCCAGATTTGCAACGACTCCAATGTTTCTCTGGACGAGTTCTACTGGCACGACAAGCTGCCCGCGGAGGTGCGTCTGGGCAAGATCGTCACCGGCACCTGGAGCGAGCGGCTCACCTATTCGGTGGAGTACAAGACCAACAAAAAGAGCGGCTGGAAGGTGCTGGAGAAGAACCTTTCCAGCAAGACCAGCCACTCGCTGGATTGTTCGCCGGAAGCCCTTGATCTGGCTGCCAACGAGTATGTCACCGAGATCCGTTTTGACTTCGGGACGGTAGGACCCGGCTTCTGTTCCTGTGAGGAAACCGGCCCCAGCCTCTATGTGACCACCCTGGCCGATTTGGAGGATGGATACCGGATCATCAACCGCACCGATGTAGGTGGCAAAATTGGCGACGAGTGGGTGGTGGCCAAGGATACCTGGATCACGGTAGTCTGGGGCAAGCCCCGCGGTGACCTGCCCAAGACCGGTGTGTAACGGCTGACCTCTTTTACTCGGAAGGAAGTATTTCCGTATTGTATTTCATCATTCGAGCCCCGCCTGTTGGGGCTTTCGCAATCTGATTTTAGAAGGGAGGGTAATAGTTTGCCAGTAGTACGAAATATCCTCCACATCCAGGGCGGCGCCTCGCAGGCGGCCGCCCTTTTGGATTTCATCGCAGACCGGCGGTATGGGCGCGGGTCCATCGATCTGAACCGGATCACTCCCATGCCGCCCTGGGTCTACCGGCAGCCCACGAATATGGAACTGCTCCGCAAATATGGGGAGGAAAACTGTTCCCGGGGCTGGTGCCTCCGGCACTGGGGCGTGGATCAGAATGTGCTCCACCCGGAGAAAAGTGTCCGGCAGTACGACGGCGGCCCCGCCATCCGCTTTGACACCATGGACGGGGATGTGCGGGAACTGATCCGCAGGCTCTCCTTGGTGTTCAAGGAGTTGTACCTGGACTACCTGTGGGCCAGCGAGGATGTGGGAAGCCTGGTGGGAGCCGCCCAATACCGGGACGGTGAGCCGCTTATCGAGTTCATCCCCACCCCCGGCAGCCGGGCAGCCATCGAAAAGGCGCTGGACATCCTGGGCGGCAAAGCATCGGACTACGGCCTGGTGTACAACCCGGCTGCCGGAAACTACGAATACCGAGGAGGAAAACCAGAATGGAAGAACGGGATCTGATCCGCCAGGGCGGCGTCCTGGTGGGGTATTTTGAGGACGGGACCGCTGTGCTGGATTCGGCCTTTTTCGGCTGTGACGCAGGCCACCGGCTGATCCGCGCCGGACGGGCGGTGCGCTGGCAGCCGGGCGTCGCAAAGCGGCTGGAGCAAATCGAAAAAGAGCGTCCGATGACCCGCCGTGTACGGGTCTGGCAGCTGAAGCCCGAGGCGGATTTGAACAAGAAGTTCATCGGGTATTGGGAATTGACGGACCGCTTTGGAGGGCCCAGCCGTTCCGATTACCAGATGGTGTTTGACGGGCAGCTGGATACCGACCATCCAGAGGAGCTGTATGAACGGTTTAACGCCGGCACGCTACCCCAGGGCTACCGGGGCCACCGGCTGACCATCTCCGACCTGGTGGAGATCTATGATGAAAACCATTCGGAATTCTGGTATCTGGATCTGGAAGGCTTTGTCCCGGTTGCATTTGAAACAGAGAAGGAGGAAATGGAATGAAGCAGAACGAAAATACGACCACCTTGCCGCTGGAGATGCGGGTAAACCGCCTGGATACCCAGGGCGGCTCCTGCCTGGCCCACCTTTCGATGACGCTGGGGGATTGTTTCGCTGTCCGCGGTATCCGGCTGATGGAGGGGAAAAACGGGCCGTTCCTCTCCTTTCCCAGCTACAAAGCGAAGGACGGTTACCAGGATATCTGCTTCCCCCTTAACGGGGAACTGCGCCGCCAGATGACCGAGGCGGCGGTGAACGCCTACCATCAGGCGCTGGAACAGCACCAGACGCGGCAGGAGGAACCGGAACCGGGCCCTGAGATGGCAATGTGAATAGGAGGACCTTTATGAAGAAAAAACTTGTGACGATGGCAGGAACCCTTTGCACCATGGCCTTCCTGATGGCGACACCGGCGCTGGCAGCTCCCACCGGGGATGTGTCCGGCGTAATCGAGCAGACCTGGACCAGCGCCGCCCAGCAGATCAAGACGGTGGTCAACAGCGTAGTGTTCCCCGCCCTGGACATGATCCTGGTGGTGCTGCTGTTTGTGAAAATTGCCAGCGCGTATATGGACTACCGCAAACACGGGCAGATGGAGTGGGCGCCTATCGCCATCCTGTTCGCCGGGCTCATTTTCTCCCTGACCGCTCCCACCTATATCTGGACCATTCTCGGGATCTGAGATCCCTGCGCCGCTGGAAGGAGGTGATGCCCTTGTTCATATGGGATTTTGTGGCGGATACGGTGCTGGGTCAGATTTTCGACTGGATCTATGGAAAGATCGTGGAGTTCCTTTCCGAGTTCCTCAATATGATGAACGGCATGGGAAGCGAGCTCTTTGAGCTGATCTGGGTACAGGCGGTGGTGGAGTTTTTCCACTACTTTGCCTGGGCCCTCTATGTGGTCGGGCTGGTGGTGGCGGTGTTTGAGGCGGCGGTGGAATACCAGGGCGGACGGACCACCGCTGTGCGGGATCTGGCGCTGGGCTCGGTCAAGGGGTTTCTGGCGGTCAGCCTGTTTACCACCGTCCCGGTGGAACTGTATAAGCTCTGCATCGACCTGCAGGGCAGCCTGTCTTCGGGGATCGCCGGGGCCTCCAACACCGAGGGGGTCAGCAATATGGCCAGGGCCGCTATGGGTGGCCTCAACGGTTACGGCATCTTCATCGCCCTGTTCCTGCTGATCCTCATGGGCTACTCGGTCATCAAAATTTTCTTTGCCAACCTCAAAAGGGGCGGCATCCTACTCATCCAGATCGCCGTGGGAAGCCTGTATCTGTTCTCCATCCCCAGGGGGTATGTAGACGGCTTCTACGGCTGGTGCCGCCAGGTGATCGGCCTCTGCCTGACCGCCTTCCTGCAGACCACCATCCTCATTGCCGGCCTCATGGTTTGGAACGAAAATATGTTGCTTGGCTGCGGCCTGATGCTCTCCTCCTCGGAGATCCCGCGGATCGCCCAGCAGTTCGGGCTGGAAACCTCCACCCGGGCAAATATCATGCAGGCCGTCTACGCCACCCAGACGGTGGTGAACCTTGGCCGGAGTTTGACGGCAGCTGTGAAATAAAGGAGTGAACGACATATGAAGCTAGTCTATATCGCCTCCCCCTACGCGGGGGATGTGCAATCGAATACCGAAGCAGCGAAAAGTTACTGCCGGGCAGCCCTGGAGGAAGGGGTGGTTCCCATCGCCCCGCATCTGCTGTTCCCGCAATTTCTGGAGGACAACGATCCGGCAGAGCGGAACCTGGGCCTCCGGGCCGGATTGGAGCTGCTGGCCCGCTGCGAGGAACTGTGGGTGTGCGGCCCGGAGATTTCGCCTGGTATGAGCCGGGAGATCCAGTTTGCCCAGGGCCTCGGCATCCCGATCCGGCAGGTGGAACCGGCAGCGGCCTTACAGAGAGGGCTGTCCCTATGACCCTGGGCAGCCTGTTTGACGGGATCGCGGGATTTCTCCTCGCCGCCAGCAGGGCGGGGATCGTCACCCTCTGGGCCAGCGAGATTGAACCGTTTCCCATCCGGGTGAGCAAAGCCCATTTCCCGGAAGTACAGCAGGTTGGCGACATTACGAAACTGGATGGGGCCGCGCTGCCGCCGGTGGATATCATCTGCGGCGGCAGCCCCTGTCAGGATCTATCCGTAGCCGGAGCGCGGGCCGGATTAGCCGGGGAACGCTCCGGCCTTTTTCTGCACCAGATCCGGGTGATCAAGGAGATGAGAGATGCGGATATACGATGTGGAAGGACAGCTGAGTCTGTTCGGCCCAGATGGATGCTCTGGGAGAACGTGCCGGGAGCCTTCTCCAGCGGAGATCCCAAGGGGGAAGACTTCCGGATCGTCCTGGAGGAAACCGCGCGAGTGGTGGACCCGGCCTGCCATGTGCCTCGACCTGCGAAGGGACAGTGGCTTGGTGCTGGGTGCATTCTGGCAGACGGTTTTTCCATCGCATGGCGGACGGTCGACGCACAATTTTTCGGAGTGCCCCAAAGAAGGAAAAGAATCGCGCTTGTCGCAGATTTTGCAGGGCTTTGCGCCCCGGAAGTACTATTTATCGACGACGGCCTGCCGGGGTATTATCCAGAGGGCCAAAGCCCGGGGGAAGCCTTTGCCCGGAGCCTTGCTGCGGGCGCTTGAAGTCCAGGGAGGGCTGGCTGCACCGAGCCTTCTGGAAGGGCTGCCCCAGGCGATTGCCTGTAACCAGAGGGATGAAGTGCGGGATCTGCGGGATGTTTCCGCGGCACTGACCGCACAGCCAGGGATGAAGGCCCAGACCTTTGTGGCGGGCGTCACCGCCAAGGGGACGGGAGCATGCTTTTTGTCCCAGGAACGCCATACCGCCCTGGGCGGCGGGGGCGGCCTGCCGGGCCAGGGATACCCCTGTGTGCTTGCCGCCGGGTTCAGCGCCGGGGCGGGAGCGTCCGCCGGCAGCACCGGGTATACCGAGGAACTCTCCCCCACCCTCAAGGGGACGGAGAGCGGAAACTGTATGCCCTCCGTCCTCTGCATCCATGACAACGGCCGCCGGATGATGGACTGCCAGTGGGAAAAGACAGGAACCCTCCGCGCCCAGGAGCACGGCCACCAGCCGTTGGTGCTGTTTGAAAATCACGGTATCGATGGGCGGTACACAGGCCCCCATCCTGTTTCCCCAACCTTGCCCACGCGGATGGGGACCGGCGGGAACAATACGCCGCTGGTAGGCGCCTATGGGATCGCCGCGACAGCGGTAGGCAGGCAGCCTCAGAACGGCGGCAACGGGATCGGTGTTTCCGAGGAGATGGGGTATACCCTCACCGCGACGGACGAACACTGTGTTTGCCAATTCGGCAGCCAACAGTGCATGGGGATTGAAGCCACAGAACAGAAAAGCCCCTCTGATCTTGTCCTGAATCCAGCGGTGGAGGGGCTGTATATCCGGCGGCTCATGCCCATCGAGTGCGAGCGCCTCCAAGGGTTCCCGGACGGCTGGACGGAGATCCCCGGCGCCTCTGACTCCGCCCGGTACCGGGCGCTGGGCAACAGCATCGCCGTACCCTGTTTTGTGTATATCTTCCAAAATCTGGCCTGGTGCCAGGAGAGGAGGCTCCGCCTGCTGTCAGGATCATGTTGCTTCCGCTAGTATTCCTGCCCGCACTTTTGTTGCCTTTGGTGAATAGCTATTGCCACCCCTTTGGGGTATGCTTTGCTTGCTAAGGAGGTGAAAACGGCAATGACGGAACCAACCAAGAACCTCTGCGCCCAGATCCCGGAATCCCTTCACGCCAGAGTGCGGGAAGAACAGGAACACCTGGGACAGACCCTGGGCGCATATATCACGCAGATCTTAACCGAACATTTTGAGCAGAAAGAGAAGGGCGGGAAAGCGATGAGCGAAAACACCAGGACCCTGGCATTCCAGGTATCGGAGGACCTCTTCGGGAGGCTGAAAGCCTACCTCGCGGCCCACCACATCTCCCAGCGGCAGTTCGTCCTCGGCCTCATTGAGGAGGCGCTGGAGGAGTGGGAACAAGAATCAGAGGAGGAAAATGCCCCGGAGGAGGAGACGGTCCTTGTGGACCTTGAGGCCGATCCGGATAACATGGAAGCCGAATAATCCTACACACCATAGGCCCCATTCCGGGCCTATTCTCTTTGGAAAGGAGACTGCTCCCCGTGGTATACATCTACCCGGAAAATCTGAAGGCCGCCCCCACCCTGTGGCTCTGGCAGCTGAGGGACCTGACCATCGGCGGCGCCCTGGCTGTTCTGGGGGCTGTGCTGCTCATGCAGTTCGGCATCTACCTGGTGGCGGCGCTGGCCGCCCTGTACCTGTTTTTAACCATCCGTTTTGAGGACGCCTGTATTCTGGACTTCATCCGCAAAGCGGCGGTATATTTTCTGCTGAAGCCCCAGCGGTACCGCTGGGTTTCCCCCTTTGAACCGGAGGTGAAACGCCATCAAAAACCTGTTCGGAAGCCTGAAAAACAAGCGGCGGGCCAATAGCACCCGCCAGCTGATGAACCTGAAAGCCATCACTGAGCGCAGCCTCATTACCCTCCAGGGGGATGAGGTTGTGCTTTTTTGTTGGAACCCACCAATGTGTCGGTGCTTTCCCGGGAGGGACTGCGGGCCAGGGTGAATGCCCTGATGCATGTTCTTAAGGGATTTGCCGAAATCGAACTGCTCTGCCTCAACTCCCGGGAGAGCTTTGAGCACAACAAGCAGTACCTCACCAGCCGGATGGAGCAGGAACCCGTCCCCCAGATCCGCGCCCTGCTGGAGCAGGACCTTCGC
Source organism: Anaerotruncus sp. DFI.9.16 (assembly GCF_024461615.1). Classification (NCBI taxonomy): domain Bacteria; kingdom Bacillati; phylum Bacillota; class Clostridia; order Eubacteriales; family Oscillospiraceae; genus Anaerotruncus; species Anaerotruncus sp. DFI.9.16. The sequence continues at coordinate 63,915 of NZ_JANFZX010000005.1, read as the reverse complement.
CATCTGGATGAGATCCAGAGCCGCACCGCCACTGCCAGGGAGTTTGTCCTCCTGGTCCGGCCCAGGGGCATCGACGAGAAAGAGATATATCCCTACCTGAACCGACTGGAAAAGATGATCCGGGAGCAGCAGTTTACGGTGCGCCGGGCGGACCGGGAGGACCTCAAGCGCATCCTCGCCGTCTACTTCGCCGGGGATACGGTGAGCGAGGGATACGACGACTTCGACGGCCAGCGATGGCTGATGAAGGATGGCCGTAGCGACTATCGCTCCGCCAGTGTTATGGACGAGGCCAAGGTGCTTCAGACCTTTCTGGACCTCATCGCGCCGGCAGCGGTGCATTTTGAAACCGACCGCTACCTCATGGGCAATACCTGGCGCTGTGTCTGGGCGGTGCGAGGGTACTCCCCGTCCACCGAGGAACAGGCCATCCTCCAGCGGCTGGGGGAACGGGCCGGGGTCACCTTGCGGATCTACACCCGGCTGGTTTCCCCGGCAGAGGAGCGGAAGATCCTCCAGGCAGCGGACAAGGCCAACCGCTTCCGGTCCGGCAGCACCGATATCCGGGAGATGGTGGAGGCCCAGAGCAACCTGGAGGATGTGGCGTCCATGATCCGAGCCGCCCAGCGCAACCGGGAGCCATTTTTCCACACGGCGGTATATATCGAACTCATTGCCAAAAGCGAACAGGAGTTTACCGAACTTCGGGATGGCATCGAGGCGGAGCTGGGCCGGGCGAAGGTCACCGTGGACCGGCTGCACCTCTGCCAGCAGGAGGGCTTCTGCTCGGTGATGCCCAGCGGCTACAATGCCCTGGGGGATCAATACGAGCGGATGCTGCCGGCGTCCAGCGTGGCCAATCTCTTCCCGTTTTCCTACACCGGCAAGACCGACCCGGGCGGCTTCTACCTGGGTTACGACAAGTACGGCAGCTCCATCATCACCGACCTGGACCGCAGGGACCGGGACAAATCCAACGCCAATGTGCTGATTCTGGGGAACTCCGGCCAGGGCAAAAGCTACTTCCTCAAGCTCCTTCTCTGCAACATCCTGGAGAGCGGCAAACGGGCGGTGGGCCTGGACCCCGAGGGGGAATATGGGGAGATCGTGGAGAAGCTGGGCGGCTCCTACCTGGATCTCACCAGCGGGAACCACCGGATCAATGTGCTGGAACCCCGTGCCTGGAGCGCGGGAGAGGATACCGCCGACCCGGACGCCCCTGTCGCTTTCCGGCAGGGCTCCCTGCTCTCCCAGCACATCTCCTTCCTGCGGGATTTCTTCCGCAGCTACAAAAACTTCGACGACGCCCAGACTGATACCATCGAGATCATGCTGGGCAGGCTCTACGCCAAGTGGGGGATCGATGACAACACCGATTTCTCCCGCCTGGCGCCGGAGGACTATCCCATCCTCTCCGACCTCTACGCCCTGATGGAGGAGGCCCAGGATCAGGGCGAAAGCACCCTTTACACCCCGGAACTGCTTCGGTCGGTACGGCTGGGGCTTCACTCCATCTGTGTGGGGGCGGACGCCAAATTCTTTAGCGGCCATACCAATCTGCGGTCCGGCCGGTTGGTGTTCTTCAATGTGAAGGACCTGATGGAGGGCGGCAAAAACATCAAGGACGCCATGCTCTTCAATGTGCTCTCCTACATCAGCCACGCCCTCATCTCCGGCGGCAACACTGCCGGCATCATCGATGAGCTCCATGTGTTCCTCTCCAATCCCCTGGCGGTAAGCTATATTCGAAACGCCATGAAGCGGGTCCGCAAGAGGGACAGCATGGTGGTGCTGGCCAGCCAGAATATCTCGGATTTCCTGCTGCCGGGGGTGGCTGAGATGACCAAACCGCTCTTCTCCATCCCCACCCACCAGTTCCTCTTTCATCCCGGTATCATCGACAAGCGGGATTTCATGGACGCCCTCCAGCTGGAGGAAACCGAATACCAGCTGATCCAGGCGTGCCAGACCGGAATCTGCCTCTACCGGTGCGGCGCCGAACGGTATAACCTGGTGGTGCGCCCACCGGAACACAAGCTGGCGCTGTACGGTAAGGGAGGAGGAAGGTGAACGCCTATGGCCAATCCCGCCCTCATCAAAGCGGCGGTGGTGCTGCTCACCGACAAGCGCACCTGGAAAGCCATCGGGGTGGTGATCGCCGCCATCCTGACCCCCTTCCTCCTGCTGGTGGTGATTATTTGCTCGATGCTCTCGGGGACGGCCAACCACAACAACGCTGCAGTAGAACTGACCTTCTATGGCGGCAGCCTGCCCATCACCATGCCCGGCGAGTACAAGGACTATATCACCGAGATGCGGGACTGTTTTTCCTCTCTGGATGGCGCCATCGCCACAGTGGAAGGGATGATGGAGGACGGCGACAGCCTGGATTCCAACCGGGTCAAGGCTGTTTTTTACGCCCTCAACTTCGGGACGGAGGATCTTTCCCTGCGCCGGGCCAAAGCCCGGGAGTTTGTGGACTGCTTTGTGGAATACCGGGACTGCACCCACACCGAAATTGATGAGAACGGTGAGGAATACACCTATACCCATACCCGGGCCTATCCCATCGAGGATCTGCCCACCGTCTATGCCAATGTTTCCGCTGTGGTGGGACGGCAGGTCACCTCCGACGACATGGCCAACATCACCGAGATCTACCTGCGGGTGGTGTACCGCAATTTTGATATAGGGGCGGACATGGCGCTGGAAGGCGGCAACAGCACCCATGATCTCATTGCCGAGATGGTCAAGGATTCGGATGTGGTTCCGTCCGAGGGCGGCTTTGTCAGCCCTCTGCCTGGCGGCTGGCAGGACAAGGTTACCTCTGAGTTTGGCTACAGGCAAAATCCCACCGGCGCCGGCAGCGAAGGCCATACCGGAATGGATATGGCTGTCCCGCTGGGGACGGATGTGCGGGCGGTCAAGGATGGCAAGGTGCTGTTCGTCCGGTTTAAGCAGACCGGGTACGGCTACCATGTGGCCATCGACCACGGCGGGGGCCTGGTGACCCTCTACGGCCACTGCTCCGAGATCCTGGTGACCGAGGGGCAGACAGTCACAGCCGGGCAGGTGATCGCCAAAAGCGGTAATACTGGACGGAGCACCGGCCCCCATCTGCACCTGGAGGTAATCCAGGACGGCGTGCCGCAAGACCCGAGGAACTATCTGTAAAGGAGGAACCCGTTTGAGAATCGTGAAGGTGGAACCTGGGAGGGCTCCCTACGAAAAAGAGATCGAAAACAATTTGAAAAGCATTCAGGCAGAGGTGGGCGGCGGGCTGTTTCAGCCTCTGTATCTGGGGGCGGGGATTGTTCTGTGCTGCAATGAGGAGGGAAAACTCAACGGGATGCCTCCCAACCGATGGTTGGGCAATGACATTATCTGCGGCCCTTTTTTCCTGGTCGGGGAAAACAGCGAGGGAGAATTCGTATCCCTCACGGACCGGCAGATGCAGTTGGCCCGGGATGCCTTTGCCCAGCCGGAACAATTTACCGGAGAAGAACCGGAGCTGGAGCCCAAAGTAACAATTTTCACTTGGTAAGGAGGAGCACAATGAAGAAGGTTGAAATCGCCCTTTCCTTTGACGAAGAAAAGCTGGAGGCGTTGGAGTTTGTCCTCCGCAAAGAGAAGACTACCGTCAAAAAGAAGCTGGACGAGGCACTGGCAGGACTCTATGAGCAGTCGGTGCCGGAACCGGTGCGGGAGTATCTGGAAAGTAAAAGCGGAGTCAAGGATCGCCCCCGCCGCCCAGTAAAACCGTCCCAACCCAAGCCGCCCGCGGAAGCGGAGGGTGATCCACTGTGAAGAACCAGCGTTTTGGAATTGAGATCGAGATGACCGGCCTCACCCGGGCCGCAGCTGCCCGGGTGATCGCCGGCCATTTTTCTACCACCGCCATCCATGTAGGCGGAAATTATGACGCCTATTCTATCCGGGATACGGAAGGCCGGCAGTGGAAGATTGTAAGCGACGCCTCCATCCAATGTGAATCGCGGCGAGGGTCCGGAGCTGCCGGGCGGACCTACGCGGTGGAACTGGTGTCCCCCATCTGCCGGTATGATGACATCCCCACCATCCAGGAGATCGTGCGGGCACTGAGGAGTGCGGGGGCCAAGGTCAACGACTCCTGCGGCATCCACATCCATGTGGACGCCGCTCCCCATACGGTCACCACCTTACGGAACATCGTCAACATCATGGCGGCAAAGGAGGACCTGCTCTACAAAGCCCTGCAGGTCAAGGTAGAACGGGAAAACTATTGTCAAAAAGCGGACACCCGTTTCCTAAATGAGATGCATCGCAGGCGGCCAACTTCCATGTCTGCTTTGGAGTGGATCTGGTATGACGGCCCTTCCGGTCGGAATAATCACTACGACCATACCCGGTACCACGGGCTCAATCTGCACAGTGTGTTTTCAAAGGGGACCATTGAGTTCCGCCTGTTCAACTCCACCCTCCATGCGGGCGAGGTCAAATCCTATATCCAGCTCTGCCTGGCCATCAGCCATCAGGCGCTGGTGCAAAAACGCGCCTCCCACGCCAGGACCCACAGCGACAATGAAAAGTACACCTTCCGCACCTGGCTGCTGCGGCTGGGGCTCATTGGCGACGAGTTCAAAACCGCCCGCGGCCATCTATTGAAAAACCTGGAGGGGAATATCGCCTGGAAAGACCCGGCGCAGGCCCAAGCGCAAAAAGAACGGCTGGCGAGAAAACGGTTGGAGGAAACCGCCCAGCTGATTCAGGAGTCGGCGCCGGAACCGGAGCAGCTGGAGGAGGACGTGCAACCGTCTATCTCCCTCTCTATGTGAAAGAATATGAGGTGACAAAATGAAGAAACGGCTTTACACTGCCTATGGCAGCAATCTCAATCTTAGCCAGATGGCAATGCGCTGTCCCACCGCCAAGCTGGTGGGGATCGGGACGATTCAGGATTATGAACTGCAATTCAAAGGAAGGCCCCAGGGGGCCTTCGCTACCATCGCTCCCAAGGAAGGGGCCATGGTCCCGGTCGCGGTGTGGGCGCTGGAACCCAAGGACGAGCAGGCGCTGGATTGGTACGAAGGGTATCCCTCCCATTATTTCAAACAGGACATCCGCGTCCAGATGAGCGAAGTTGAAATCCAGGCTATGGTTTACATCATGGATCTGAAACAGGAATTCGGCCTGCCTTCCCTACAGTACTATCAGACGGTGCGGGAGGGGTATGAGGACTGCGGGCTGGATGCCACAGTCCTCGATCAGGCGATCATGGAGAGCGCCAAGGCGTACTTCGCCAACGGTATTCTGCAGAGCTACCAGGAATCCCTGTTTACCGGCCAGGAGGAGCTGCAGGAGGAAGATGTATTCAATGAGGAGGAGCTGGATGAATCCGACCCCTTTTATTTTTCCGAAGGGCCCAAGCTGTGAGGAGGCGATCCGGTGAACAAAGAAAAGTTGCAGAAAATGCTGGGCGACCGGTATCAATACCGGCTGATCTTGACAAGCGGCGAGGTGCGCAGGTTGCAGAAGGAAAACCCATCCTGGTTCACCGGCCAGATCGCTGCGTCCCTCATCGCCGGCTGTGTCCGGCTGGACGCAGTGCTTTTCCGTGACGGCAACGCACTGCGGCTGGGGTACGATCTGTTTGTCAAAGACCAGCCGGATTCTCCCGAATGGGTTTGCTACGACAATCCCGAGGAGGCGGTGTGCCTGGAGGAGGACGCCATGTGCGCTGTGCTGGATCGGCTGGTACAGGGGCACAGGCTCTCCTATACCGAGTGCTGTTTTTCCTCTCTGGATGGGAAAACGGTGAAAAAGTGCCCGCACGAGATGGGGCTGGGCCTCAGTTGACTTTCTATCGGGACACCGATATAATGAAGCTGGTGATGGATATGACACTGCAGCAAGTGATGAAAGAAAAGAACCTGACCCGTTACCAGCTTTCCAAAACCAGCGGTATCCCCTGGGCGACCCTGTCCGATATCTGTTCCGGCAGGACGAAGCTGGAGCGGTGCAGCGGAAACACGCTGATGAAACTCTCTGGCGCCCTGGGCCTATCCCTGGAACAGCTGCTGGCGTTGAAGGTGGAGGAAAAGCGGCCGCCAGCTGAAACAGACGCGCAGGAGGCTGGGCTCCCCGCCGACCTGCAAAAGGCCATCCGGGAATATCTGGAGGGGGAACGCACCCACTCCAAGCATCTGGACTGCCTCTGGGATGAGCTGTACGGCTCCATCAACGCCAACCAGTGGGGCGGTGAAATCAGCCCGGCCCAGGCGGACTACCTGAGAAGCAAGTATCTCTTCGATGATGAGGAGGAATGACCATTGATCGACTTTACCAACTGCGAGCGGAACCGCTTCCGCGCCTACGGCGGCGCCAATGGGAATAAGATCAACATCCGTTATCAGGGTAAAAGCTATATGCTCAAGTTCCCGCCCAAACCCAGAAGGGGCGGTGAGATGAGTTACACCAACGGTTGCGTCAGCGAGTATCTCGGCTGCCACATCTTCGCCTCTCTGGGATTCAGAGTACAGGAAACTCTGCTCGGTACCTACACCGACAACAAGAACAAGGAGAAGCTGGTGGTGGCTTGCGGGGATTTCACCGAAGGCGGAAAGCAGCTGATCGAATTCGCAAAACTCAAGAACACCTGTATCGACAGTGAGCTGAACGGTTATGGGACGGAGCTTTCCACCATTCTTGAGGCAATCGAGGAGCAAACGCTCCTCCCGCCGGAAACCCTGCGGGAATTTTTCTGGGACCAGTTTATCGCCGATGCCTTCCTGGGGAACTTCGACCGGCACAATGGCAACTGGGGTGTGCTGGTGGATGAGAACCTGGGCACGGCGGAGCTGGCGCCGGTCTACGACTGCGGTTCCTGCCTGTACCCTCAGTTGAGTGAGGAAGGGATGCGTGCGGTCCTGGACGACCCGGAGGAAATCCGTCAGCGCATCTATGTGTTCCCCAGCTCCGCCATCAAGGAGGACGGCGTCAAGATTCCCTACGCGGCGTATATCTCCTCCCTGAAGAACCCGGAGTGCAACGCCGCCCTGCGGCGGATCGCGCCGCGGATCGATATGGACGCGATTCAAAAGATCATAGAAGACACCCCTTCCCTCAACGGCCTGCAGCGGGAGTTCTACCTCACCATGCTGCAGGAACGCAAGGAACAGATCCTCGACAGCAGCCTGGAAAAGCTGCTGGCAATGGAGGAGCCGAGTGAGGGGCCACAGGTTTCCCAACAGATTTTCTAAAAAGGAATACCCGATAGCAGAGGCCGCACCGGTAGGTGGTGCGGCCTTTTCCTATGCCTGGCAGCAGCCAAACTCCGAGATCCGCCCTGTCCGGCCCCATGTGCCCCCGTGTCGCCCTTTGTCCCACCGGGTGGAGGAACACACCTCAGCCCCGCATCTGAGGCCGCCGTGGGGCCTTTGTGCCGGGCGTGCGGCGAGGGCCGGAATCCACCCGCCAGGACGGGGGTGGTGGGTCGATATTCGAGCAGGATAAAGGCAGGTGGTCGCTTTGCGTCCTCCTGCCGATCACACCGCCCCGCAACGCGGGTCGGTGAGCCTTCGCCCAGGTGGTCGGATTTCTACCCTTTGGCTGTGCTGGGTGGTTTCAAAAAGCAAAAACCGAGAAAAAAGCCGCTGCCATAGCCGCTTTTCACAGGTGGCTGTGGCAGGTGGTTCTACAAACTTTTCATCAGGAGGGAGCTTATGCGAGAAAACAAAAAAGTCATCGTCAACGAAGTGGAATCGGAAACAAAAACACGCATTCCCGTGTGGCTTTACCCCTCCGCCCTCGAGGTGGTGGATCAGATGGTGGAGCGCGGGAACTGGAAAAGCCGGAGCGAATACCTGGAGAAGGCTGCGCTCTTTTATGCGGGATATCTTTCTGGTGAGGATGCGGCCGCCTATCTTCCCCAGGCTCTCGTCTCTGCCATCCGGGGGACGCTGCAGGATTCGGAGAACCGGACCTCTCGCCTGCTCTTCAAGCTGGCGGTAGAGGTGGATATGATGATGCACCTCTTCGCCACCGCCATGGAGATCGAGCCGGAGATCCTTGAAAAACTTCGCGGCCTCTGCGTCCGGGAGATCAAGAAAACCAACGGCAGCATCTCCCTCAAAGATGTGGTGGAGTACCAGCGGGGTGCGGATCAATAAGCTGAAAAGGAGGTGCCCTCATGCCACGACTGATCCTCAAATGTCCCTACCTCAAAGGCAGCCGCGGCGCCGCCAGGTGCGGAAACTACCTGCGGTACATCGCCACCCGGGAGGGAGTGGAACTGACCCAGGGCGAGGAATCGTTGCCTGGCCGGGAGGGATACCTCCAGTACATCGCCCAGCGTCCTCATGTGCAGCGGGTCGGACGGCATGGATTGTTCTCCGCGTCGGACAAGCCCATCTCCCTTTCCAAGGCTGCTGAAGAACTTTCACAGCACTCCGGCAATGTGTGGACGCCCATCCTCTCTCTGCGGCGGGAGGACGCGGCGCGGTTGGGATACGACCACTGGGAACAGTGGCAGGCCCTGCTGCGCGCCCACGCTCCCGAGATTGCGGAGGCGATGAAAATCCCCTTCCCGGACTTTCGCTGGTACGCGGCCTTCCACAACGAAGGCCACCATCCCCATGTCCACATGGTCTGCTACAGCGCCGATCCATCCAAAGGGTACCTCACCAAAGAGGGGCTGGCACAGATGCGCTCGGTGCTGGCGCGGGATATCTTCCGGCAAGATCTCACCGAGATCTATAAACGGCAGACCCAGCGCCGGGAGGATCTGGTGCAGGAGAGCCAAACCGCACTGCGGGATGCCATTCAAAAAATGCGGGAGGGACCGTCCAAATCCTCCGATCTGGAACCGCTCCTGCTTCAGCTGGCGCAAAAGCTTCGCGCCACCAGCGGCAAGAAGCGGTACGGCTATCTGAAATCGCCGGTGAAAAAGCTGGTGGATGAAATTGTAGAGGAGCTGGCAAGGGACCCAGCGGTGTCGGAAGCCTATCGCCGTTGGTATGCTCTGCGGGAGGAGGTGCTGCACACCTACCGGGACGATCTCCCGGAGCGGATACCCCTCTCGGAACAAAAGGAGTTCCGGCAGATCAAAAACCTGGTGATCCAGGAGGCAGCGAATCTGGGAGATCTCCTGCAGAACTTCGACCCCCAGGGGCCGCAGTCGGAGGAACCGGTGGAATCCCTCCGGCAGAAAGCGGAACGCGGAGATGCCAAGGCTCAGTACCTGTTGGGCAGGCAGCTGCTTACCAACACCAAAAGCCTGGATCAGAGCGCCGAGGCGGTCCGATTTCTCACAGCCTCTGCGACCCAGGGGAACCAGTATGCCCAGTACGCTCTGGGCAGGCTGTACCTGTCCGGGAAGCAAATTCCTCAAGATCGGGAGTCTGCCATCCACTGGCTCACCCTCGCCGCCAAACAGGGGAACGAATACGCCCGAGAGCTTTTGGAGCATCTGGAAGACTGGCAGCGGGCGGCTGTAGCCCGCGGGGTGCTGCGGCTGTTCCGGCAGGTGGCCGGTATCTTTCAGGACCGGCAGCTGGTGACCCAAACCGGGGTACGGTTTGTGGACAGCAAGCTGCGCCGGAAACTCCGGCAGAAAAAAGCCGCCCTGGGGCAAAAGCCCGGCGGGGCGGATCAACAACAGGGATAGGAAGGAGGTTCCCTATGGGTGGATTCTTTTACGGCAGATACACCAAAGAACAGGTGGAACGGGCCAACCAGGTGGATCTGGAGGAGCTGCTGCTGCGAAGCGGGGAGAAACTTCTCCGCTCCGGCAGGGAGAAACGGCTGGCGAGCGATCACAGCGTCACCATCCGAGGCAATGAGTGGTATGACCATGCTGCCGAAGAAGGCGGCTTCGCCCTCAGCTTTACCCGAAAGCATTTCGGCCTTTCGTTTCAGGAGGCGATGGCTCTCCTGCTGGGGGAAAACGGCCAGGCGCCGCTCCCCACAGCAAAACCGAAGCCGGCACCAGAACCCTCAAAACCCTTCGCACTCCCACCCGCCGCCGGAAATCAGCGGCGTGTGTTTGGCTACCTGCTGGGGACGCGGCAGATCGACCGCGCGGTGCTCTCCGCTTTCGTGCGGAAGGGCCTGATCTATGAGGACCTGCCTTACCACAACGCCGTCTTTGTGGGACTGGACGCGGCGGGGATTTCCCGGCACGCCCATAAGCGGAGCACCAACAGCGAAGGGAAGCCCTTCCGCCTCAATGTGGAGGGAAGCGACCCAGCCTACAGCTTCCACTGGGTGGGAACCAGCAGACAGCTCTATGTGTTCGAAGCCCCCATCGACCTGCTCTCCTATATCACCCTGCACCCGGAGGGTTGGCAGCGGCACAGCTATGTGGCCCTTTGCGGAGTATCCGGCCAGGCACTGTTCCAGCAGCTTCGGGATCAGCCGGATCTGGGTGAGGTGTTCCTCTGCCTGGATAACGATCCGGCGGGCCACGCCGCTTGTAAACGGTTGGCGGAACAGCTTGCGGAGCAGGGCGGATATGCCACAGAGCGGCTCTGCCCACATAATAAGGACTGGAACGACGACCTGACCTGTGATAGCCAGGAAGAAGCTCCAGCCCTTATGATGGGATAACGGATTAAAAAAGGAACATCACGGTAAGAAAGGTGGTATGCCATGTTCCCCTTTGATTTTTCTACCCTTCCCTACATCCTCCTGACCGCCGCTGTGATTGTGGCGGTTTTTGCGATCCTCCCCTTCCTCGCCAGGCAAGGCAGCCTGGACAGTTTCAAGTCCCGCCCGGTAGGAGACGGCCAACACGGCACCGCCCGCTGGGCGACTCCAAAGGAGATCCACGACGCTTACCTGCCGGTTCCCTTTCTTCCCCAGCAGTGGAGGCAGAACCGTCAGCTGCCGGAAAAGCAGGGACTGGTTGTCGGTTCCCAGGTGCGAGGGAAAAAGACCACCGCCCTCGTCGATCCTTCGGATGTTCACTGCCTGATGATCGGCGCTTCCGGCGTGGGCAAGACCGCCCACTACCTCTATCCCAATCTGGAGTACGCCTGCGCCTCCGGGGTGAGCTTTCTGGTGACCGACACCAAAGGCGACGTCTACCGCAACTACGGCACCATCGCAAAGGAGTGCTATGGCTACCAGGTGTCGGTGATCGACCTGCGAAATCCCACCCGCTCGGATGGGGCCAATATGCTCCACCTGGTGTCCAAGTACGCGAAACGGGTGCAGGAAAACCCCAAGGATCTGCGGGCCAGGGCCAAGATGGAGAAGTACGCCAAAATCTGTGCCAAGACCATCATCCAGATGGATGGGGAGCAAAACTACGGCCAGAACGCTTACTTCTACGACGCGGCGGAGGGACTGCTCACCAGCCTGATCCTGCTGGTGACCGAATTCTTTCCCCAGGAGAAACAGCACATTGTGTCAGTATTCAAACTTCTTCAGGACCTGCTGGCCCCCAGCAAGGTCAAGGGCAAGAGCCAGTTTCAGCTGCTGATGCAGCTGCTCCCCGATGACCACAAGGCGAGATGGCTGGCGGGGGCAGCTCTCAACTCGGGGGAACAGGCCATGCTGTCGGTCCTCTCCACTGCCATGAGCCGCCTCAACACATTCTTGGATTCTGAACTTGAGCAGGTGCTCTGTTTTGAAAGCGCCATTGACGCTGAGAAATTTTGTACCGGCAAGCAGGCCCTTTTCATCGTTATGCCGGAGGAAGACCCCACCTCCTACTTCCTGGTAAGCCTCATCATCCAGCAGCTTTACCGGGAACTGATGACGGTGGCGGACGAGCACGGCGGCAGACTCCCAAACCGCGTGATTTTCTTTGCGGATGAGTTCGGAACGATCCCCAAGCTGGAGGGAGCGGAGATGCTCTTCTCCGCCGCCCGGTCCCGGGGCCTCACTATTGTGGCCATCGTCCAGGGGCTCATCCAGCTGGACAAGAACTACGGGAAAGAGGGCGCCCAGATCATCCGGGACAACTGCCAGCTGACCATCTTCGGCGGCTTCGCCCCCGGCAGTGAAACGGCGGACACCCTTTCCAGGGATCTGGGGGAGCAGACGGTCCTCTCCGGCTCGGTGAGCAGGGGCAAGGACAGCAACTCCCGCAGTATGCAGATGATGGGCCGCCGGCTCATGACCCCGGATGAGCTGAAGTCCATGCCCAAGGGTACCTTCATCACCATGAAAACAGGGATGCACCCGATGAAAACAACCTTCCGCCTGTTCCTGGATTGGGGCATCACTTTCGGAGAGCCGTTCACCCTACGGGAAAACGCCGCCAGAGCGGTGGAGTACGCAGGACGGGAAGAACTATTCCAGGAGATCCAAAAGGCTTTCCAGGCGAAACAGGAGGCTCCGGAGCGGCAGGATCAGGACAACTCTGTTCGGAAGGTTATTCCCCGTACTGACTGACCAAGGGAGGCTGAAATATTGCGGAAATTGCAGGAGATCTATGATGACCAGAATCTCACCCACCGGGCCAAAGCGGTCTACATCTATCTCTCGGACCGGGCGGATGCACTTCATCAGTGCTGGCCTTCTATCGGCACCATTGCCCGGGAACTGTCTCTCTCCCGGTCTACGGTGCAGCGGGCGATCCAGGATCTCCGGGAGCAGGGATACCTGGAAACCCAGCAGCGGTGGCGTCAAAACGGAGGAAAAAGCAGCCTGCTGTTCCGGCTGCTGAAATAAAGAAAAGCCCACGCCAGGGGTAAACTGCGTCCTTGTGTGGCATATGGGATAGGTCATGATGGAACGAGAAGGGGAAGAACCCACTGGAACAGTACCAGCGTACAGAGGATAGACAAATCAGCCTCCCCTCTACGCCATTTCGCCAAGGTTCAGGATGGTCAGCCCCTTTTTTACTGCGCGCTGATAGGTTTTTGCCGCACCTCCCCAATTGTGGGTAACAAAACACAATGCGTAAGAGGAATGATCCACAAGATATTGATTCCGCTTGACAATGGCGGCTTTGAAATGGTATTTTTCAAACCCCTCCGGGTAAATGATCTCATCAAAATACCGAGGTTCGGAAATTTGAAAAGACAGGTATGGAATAACCAAATAGCTGCGGATCTGGGGATACTTTCCCTTCATATCATGGACAATGCGGGCACAGGTCCAATCGAGTGACCCCATGCCTCCGTTCAAAAAGTTACATACCCCTTTTTGAACCAAGCCCTCTATTTCATTGCGCAGCTTTTCGGTGTCAAGCCCTGTACACTGACGATGGCCAATGAATGTCGCTGTGTTTTCCTTCATCCTGAACCACTCCTTTTGGAGAGATTATAGGATGAAGATTTCTGAAAATCAACACTAATAGCGTTTGTTAGTGCCTAATAGATTGTTTATTTCTTAAAAACTGGCACCTATACTATTGGTATAGAATCCATACTGATAGGAGGTGCCATGTGAAATTTGAATCTATAGGTAAAAATATCCGGCGCTTCCGGAAAGAGCGGGGCTATCGTCAGGAAGATCTGGCGGAAATGGTCGGCCTGAGCGTAAACTATATGGGAGCCATTGAACGGGGAGAAAAACTCCCCTCGCTGGAAACCTTCATCACAATCGTAAATTGTCTTGGTACCTCGGCTGATTTCATTCTCGCAGATGTACTGGCGGAGGGTTATCGAGTCAAGGAGTCTTTACTTTCCGAGAAACTGAGCGGCCTTTCTGCACAGCAGCGTAAAGAGGTCTGCGCTGTGGTGGATGCTTTACTGAAAACTTTTTGAAAAGACACAGTTATATCAAGTCGAAAAGGGAAGCTCCCTTCATCTTAGCAGATGAGGAGAGCTTCCCTTCTAATTTCAGAAATAAAGGAAACAAGCAAAAGTCTGCAAATAAAAAGTCAATAGGTAGATGAAGAAAGATCATAAAAGGAAAAGGGGTATGGCAAAAACGGCCAGCGGGTAAAGGCCGCTGGCCGGATCAATAGGTATGTAACCTTAGGCGTTATTTCTGAGAAATGGATTGAGTCGGGTCAGTCATCAGAACCATTTTTCAGCGATATAAAGCTCTTGATAAAATTTAAAATAAATTGCTGTTCCTGCTGATTGAGTCGTTGTAGCTGCATCCGCAGATCCTCAATCATATCATCCTCAATATGAGGGGGTTGATAAAACTGATCGATATCCATAAGATCAGGCAATGGGATCTGCAATCCTTTTGATAACCGAAACAATGTGGTAAGAGTCGCGTTGGTTTCACCGCGCTCCAAGCGGCTGATGGAAGTGGGATCAATCCCACAGGTCGCGGCGACATCGTCCTGGTTCAAACCAAGTTGGCTTCGAATTTCCCGAAGGTGCTTCCCAAATGCAATATTAATGTCTTCTGCGGCCATCCCATCACCTCTTTTCTTAAAGGATACTATTCCGCCCAAAAAATATGAAATGCGTGTACGCCTAATAAATGGCGTATACGCATAATTTTATAAATGTTTCTATAGCAAATCACTTTACGATATGGTATACTTGCATTAAAATCAGGTTCTTTTATGAGAAAAGATGATAAAAATGCTGCTTCTCTGCAAAATGAACTTGACCAACCAATTCAGTACTATTCCCTTTGCATATGTAAAGCGAGGTTTTGATGAGAAATCATTTCAGGTGGTATTCCATCTTTTGGATAGAAAAAAGGGTGAAATCTATCGAGAAAACTACATCCGCTGGGATGCGGTTTTGTTTTGATGTTTCTTTTACGCCTTGCGTCCGCCTGTCCTTGTGACGAAGCGCCGCAGGGCATTTTTTATCTTCCTGAAAGGGGTCAAAGAATATGAGTCTGAAATATACCTGCCCCAGCTGTGGAACCCCCTTGGGCTATGAGGGATTGTGCTGGAAATGCAAATCTGAACAGGAGCGGAAGGCTGCTCTTGCCTGGACGTCGGAACAAGTTGCTGAAAAGCAAAGAAACCTGATCCAGAACATTCAGCGGCTGGCGGAGATGGAAGACCCGGAGTTCACCGACTTCTGGCAGCTGCTTAGCTACCATAATGCCATCACTCCGGAGATTCAGCGGGCGGCACTGGCCGTAGAGGTGTTCTGGCCGTGTGAAATCTATTATCACGCTCCCGCCGATGTGCGGGATGGTCTGATTCATGCGCTGTTGTCTGCGGAATATTCCAGCGCGGCTTCTAACCTGATGAGTTGCCTTGCTATGCAGGGAGATGACAAGGCAATGGAGACGCTGCTGGAGCTGGAGCGAAATCCCCGGCCCTGGCGCAAGGGCCTCTATGTGGACCCATCCAGCTATGCACAGATCGGCGGCTGGACCTTCGACAAGGAGGGCCAGAAAATCCAGCTCAACTTCGACACCTGTTATCCTATGGTCAAGGGAACCGCTGGCGAGAAATCTCCCGTCCGCATCGGTCGGCCCCGGGAGGACACCTGCCCCCACTGTGGCGGGCGGATGGTGGACATGCTGGTGCTGGATGGCCGGGACGAGCGGCTGAGGTTCCTGGGGCTGGATGGTGTCCTGACTGCCACCTGCTGCCCCAACTGTGTGGGATTTTTGAAAGGTCCAGCCTTTAACAGTTTTACCCTGGATGGCGGCGTGGAAGTCTTTCCCTCCGAGCTCTTTGACGGAGCGGAGAAAACGGATTGCTATGTCAGTCCCGAGGACTACAAGGCCCTCACGGAAAATCCCTTTGTGCTGGGCGAAGCGCCTGTGCCCCTGTTTTACGGTGCGGCCTGCCAGGATGTGAACACGGTGGGTGGCTTTGCCAACTGGGTACAGGACGCGGAATATACGACCTGCCCCCACTGCGGGAAACCTATGAAATATCTGGCCCAGATTCAGTGGGATACGGTGTTTGACTGTGCGGAGGGGACGCTCTATGTGGAGTTCTGCCCGGACTGCCATATCGTATCCATGCAGCATCAGCAGACCTGAGAGGAGACCTTGCCATGAGTTTGCCAAAGCGTGACGGCGTACATGACCGTTACTATCTGATCCACAAGCCGGACACTTCACCGGAGGTACTGGCAGAGGCGGATCTCTGCATTCAGGATGTGCTGAACGGCACCGCCCGTGAAAATCACTCCGCCTACCCGACCGCGGTGCGAAACCACAACGGGACGCCATTTCTCCCTGATCAGCTGCTGGAGCGGTATCTGACCGAGCTGCCGTTGAAAGGATTTCCCTGTGAGGATGCTGTCTCTCTCTGCGACGCCATGCGGCGGCTGGCGGGCTGGCAGGAGATCCGCTATGCGTTGGAGAAGTACATAGAAAAGCAGGTGCAGGAACGCTACTTCCTTGTAGGAGAGCGTGAAGATGGGTTTACCGTCTTTCCACCCTGCACAGTGCGGCCGGAATTGCAAACGGAAGATGTAGACGAAGGGCTGCTGCGATTTGCCTGCTATGTGGCGGTCTGCCATACAGTGTATGGGCAGAGTTTTGAATCCCTCACCACCGAACACATCCTCGGCCTGGTTTCCCAGCTCCGCCCTGATATGGTAAAGGAACTGAAAACGGCTGGCAGCGGCAAATTGCCGCCTAACATCCAAAAGCGGAAAACAAAGCACCTAACCGCCTCGGCCAACGATGCCTTTGCCACCATCCGAATCACCGCCAAGGATTCCACGGAGGAGTGCTATGATGAAGCCCTGGACTATCTATGCGCGGTACTGGAGCAGGAGGAATTCCCTCGCAGTTACTCAGTGGAGTTTAGAGGAAAAGAAAAACTCTATCTGCCCATTCCCGGATTGCCCAAGAAGGGAGTCAATCAGCTCTTTGCCTGTGCTGTGCAACACCCCAATCTGCATCCGGCTATAGAGCGATACGCTCGTCTGGCTATGCGGGAGTATGAGTGGTACCAAAACCTCGCGGATGAAGCCTGCGCGATGCCCGGCTCTTTCGCTGTGTTCGCTCTTGGATTAGAGGGAGAACAATGGGCACCGCTGGTGGCGGAGTATCTGGATCTCTGCGACGACGAGCACTCCTCACTGCAAGCAAAATTCCTTCATGCCTTGATCCGGAAGTTTGGTTTCCAACCATGGACGCTGGGGGTATTGGTGCGGGGCACTTTATCTATGCAGTGGCTTGAGCCTGCTAAGGAATTCAGCCGCCTGATTGCCAATGCGGAAAGTCTGGATGCACTGCTGGCAGTCAAGCACCGCTTTTCTGCTTATCTTCTGTCGGAAGAAAACAAAGACCCGAAATTCCGGGCTATCGCTTGGCAGAGTCTGCTCCGGGCCATTTGGGGCACATCTTCCGAAAACGGTGGCAGCAAGGTTATCAAGTCAGCACCGAAGGAACTGAAAGAGAAATATCAGCAAGTGTTTGCGTAAGGAGGGTACAGAATGAACAGCGAGCAGATCACGGCTTTTTTACAGGAGCATTGGTATATTGCCTCAGTGATCATTGGGGTCGTGATTTTGATTGGAGCAATCCGCAACTGGAACTGGCTCTGCGACCCTACCGGCAAGCCGGATTCTCACCGCTATGGACGCGGCTCCCGGCGGGTGATCTTCTTCCTGCTGGGTGTCCTTCTGATCGTGGTGAGCATCTGGGGATTCGTGCTGAAATTGCAATAAAAGGAGCGATCCCATGACCCAAGAAGAACAGATCCGCCTCTATCGGCTGATGGAAAAGCTCAACTGGTTTTTCCATCAAGAGATGCACTACCTGGATCGGGAAACGGCGGAAAAGACCGCACGAGAGTGTTACCCGGAAATTCGAGATTTTACATACGATATTTTATGGAACGACCTGCCCAAAGAGGTCCAGGAGCAGCTCATGGACGAGGAGGAATCCCTATGAGTACGCTGATTTGCTCTTTTGATGGTCTGCACGACAACAGAGTCCTGCGCTACTACGCTGACTTTGAAGCCCACATCCTGCACATGGATACCCAGACCGAGGCCGGAGAGAAAGTATCCGTTCACTTTACTGGCCTGCTGGCCCACTGGTTTGAAAATGTGGTTCAGGACAACATCCTCTTCGGCATGGATGAGATCAGCGTGGACGCTTTTTTTGAACAGAATAAAGACCTGCTGAGCGGGACCATCTCTTACGGCTTTCCCGCCTGCTGCAGCATCGAGGAACTGCGGGAGCGCATGGATCGGGAGCACATCCGGGTATTTGTCATTGATTCTTCCCTTGGGCTGTGTGGATTTGTATTGGCTCAGGAGGTGGAACTGCAATGTCCATAACTGCCTATAAAGTGGAAGCCGTCGGTCATGGCCGAACCGGCGAAGACTATGGCTATGTAAATATCATGTACCGCTATGGCAACAAGCAGTCCTGTCCCCGGCCAGATCAATGTGAAAAGATAGAGGTCATGTGGGCGGATGAGAGCGTCTACGGGCCGCCTGCTCCTGGCAGCAAGGTGGGCGACTTTATAAAGACATGGCTGATGGGCTCCTGGGACTGCGGAGTATTTACCCACCGGGAGATTGCCCAGCGGCTCATGGATATCTTCACCGGTCTGAAGCTCAAGGAGCTGGCGTGGTTTGAGAACCCCAGAGAAAAGACTTTGAAAAATGGTAAACCCCGTGCGCGCCGGGCCAAGTGGCTGCCGGAGCGTGAGGTGGATCTGGTGTATCTCTACTCCGACCACTATCGTGACGCAAGAAATCCGGTTCCCGCTGAAACCGACTTTTTCACGGTCACAAGGTCGGACGCCTGGGGCGTAAGCACCTGGTTCATGTGTACCCCGGAGGCCGCCGAGAAACTGATCGCCATGGATTACGACAATCTGGCCGTCGAGGAGACCACTATTGTGGGATAGGAGTGATGCAGCATGATTGGGACAGATGAAAACCGGGCGGTGCTCCATGTGGAGGTCATCTTCTGGGGCGGCAAGAGAAAGTCTCCCCCCAGCCTGGTCAGTGGAAAGTATCGTCCCCATTTTGTTGTCACAGGAACCAATGAATATCTGGGTGTGTGCTTCCTGGATGGAACGGAGCGTTGTGCATTTGATGAAACGGCTTTGGGGAATGCTCAGCCCCTCTACCCGGACACTGTGGACTACGGCCCGCTGGAAAACAATGCGGAATTTTTGATCTATGAGGGAGCCAATGTCGTTGGTAAGGGCCGGGTGCTGGGCCGGACGATACCATATAAAGTAAAGCCACAACGAAAGTAGGTGCCTTATGTACCAAATTGCATATATTGGCCGCTGGGAGACCCTCCCGGAAACGGCTGCCGCCATCTGTGACCATGATACTCCCAAGCTGGAGGCGTTGCTCCAGGGCGGTCTGGATTTGGATGTTCCCATCCAGCTCAGCGAATACATCAAGCTGATGCCATTGGAGATCGCGGTTTTTCGGAATGATGTGCCCATGATCCACTTCCTGCTGGAGCATGGAGCTGATCCCAGTCTGGCAGAGGAACAGCCCCTGCTGCTCACCGCCGCCCGCTGCTGCGGGCCGGAGGTGGTGGCGCTCTTTGCTGGACAGGCCGCAAAACTCAGCCTGAAGCAGAAAGAGCGGGCCTTCCAGGAAGTGCGCTGGGGCAAGCGCCCGGAGAATATCCAGGTGCTGGAGCAAGCCGGGATCACTGTGGACAAGTTTGGCAGCGAGGCATTCCGGGCGGCGGTGTCCGATGGACAGGCCGAGCTTGCCAAACTGCTGCTGGAAAAAGGGGCGGATATCAATTACCACAAGCCGGACATGGTGTTCCCTTACGCCTCCACCCCTGTCACCGAGGCCGCCCGCTCCAACAATTTCTCCATGGTGCGCTGGCTGGTGGAACAGGGAGCGGATATCACCCTTGTTGACAAATACGGTGACCGTCCCTACAGTGTGGCAGTTCAAAACAAGAATCAAGAGATGGCCGACTACCTGAAGGCCCTGGAGCCAGAGGAATGGCACAACGAGCAGGAAAAGATCCGGCAGCTCATGCCCTACAAGCTACCCGCCAAGCTGGTGGAATACTTGAAGACCGGCCCCCTGCGGCTGGAGTTTCCGGATCAGGAATGGGTGAAGTGGGCGGAGCTCTACTCCTTCATGGATGTGCAGGAGATGACCTGGAAACGGAAGAAGCTGCTCTCCCTCATGGTGCAGATGGACAACTACAGCGACTACCTGCTGCTGTGGAGCCCCAGGGACAAAAAGCTGTGGTATCTGGACATCGAGCATGAGGAATTCCACCCTCTGGCCAAATGGGATGACTTCATCGCAGATCCCGGCCGGTATCTGAACGGGATGATTGAAGGCGAGTTTGAGGAGTAAAGCCATGACATCAATAGACTTTCTGAACAAGGTACATAAAAGCCTGGACTCGCAGGAATATAACCTCTCTTATTCTCCGGCCAAGTCCAAGAATTATATGTTGTACTGCAACGGCAACTTTATCGGCGGCCTGTTCGATGAGGAGCTGTGCTTCGTTTATACCGACAGTGTGAGCGAGCTGCTGGGGCAGCCGGACCCCGTCTATCGCGGATACTCCAGCACCGCCCAGCACAGGATGCTGGTGATCCCGGAGGAACACTGGGCGAAGGCGCTGAAATTGCTCTATGCTGAGAAATTTGACTGGAGCCGGTTGGTGTACGACATCACATACACCAGCATTGGCGCGGCTGTGGTGGAGGACTTCTACGACGAGAATGTGGTATTCCTGCGCTTCTGCTTTGAAAAGGAACTGCTGAAAAAGAACCCTCTGGACCGACAGGGCCGTATCCTTAGAATGGTCTATCTCAATCAGGATCTGACAACAGCGGGCAAATATCTATTCCCCAGACTGCTGCAAAAGTTCCTTGTTTTTACAGATCGCAAAGGAAAAACCAGTCTGGAAACCATGCTGAAACGGTGGTACACCGCGCTGGAGAAGGAGTACCGCAGCCAGATAACGGAATAAGGAGGGCGGCAACATGACAGAAGAAAACAGAACCTATATCACCCATCTCAAGGTCACGGATGTCCCGTGGCACCGGCTCACCACCGCCTATGGCCGGGGGACAGAGTTTCCCGCACACCTGACAGTGCTGGAGCAGATGCGTGATTTGGCGTCTGTCAAAAAGTCCCTCTATGAGCTCACCACCAACATGGAGCACCAGAGTACCCTGTGGCACACTACCCCCTTTGGCATGGTGTTCCTGTGCCGAATTCTGGAGAAGGCCATCGCAGAGAGCGGGCAGAACCCTGTGGCCCATTTCCTGGCCGGGGAACTGCTGGACTTCTTCTCCTGCATCCTCCAGTGCTTCCACGACGGGGATGAGATGGAACACGCCGAGCCGCTGCCAATGTTCTCCGATCTGCTGAGGGAAGAATACCTGTGGTCGGAGGAATACGACGAGGAAGAAGATGAGATGCGCTACGAGGAGGACGAGGTCTTCCCCGATGACCTGTTCTATAGCTTCTATTACTACTCCTGGCAGGCGGTGAAAGCCTACCAGGATGTATTGGAGCAAGTCCCGGCAGAGTTTTCCAAGCCCGCTGCCGAGGTACTGAAACTGCTGTAAAGGAGGCTGCACCGATGTTTGAAGAATTCTATGAGATGTACGAGCCCGAGGAGCAGGAAGTGGTCGCTCTGATCAATCGCTGCATTGGGGGCGGATATAACTGGAAAGGCAAGTTTTGGGAAATGACCGTTGTGACGCTGGGTATCGTGTTCTGTGACACCGGCAAGGTCAGCACCAAAGAGGAGCGGCTGGAGTGGCCGGTCACCGAGGAGGAACGCAATAGCGATAAGGGCTGGGGACGCTTTGGCAAGGAGCAGATCTGCCGCCTGAAGATCCGCCGGATGAAGGAAGAATGGGCAAAGGACCTGGTGGTGCAGCCCTGGTGTATCTCCCAGGTGGTCAAGGCCCACGAGGACTGCCCGGAACTCCAGGCCGTTCTGGAGGAATACCACAAGCCGGTGGTGATCCAGGACCAGGTGCTGGGAGAACTGACACTGGACAAGGACTATGATACCTTCGAGGGCGAAATCCAGTGGTGCGGAAAGGATGTGAGCCTTTCTCTGGAAGTCAATGCCGAGAGCAAGCCCTCCTGGACCCGCGCTCGCAGTGCCGCCAAGAAGCTGCTGGCCGACTGTGACACCTGGGACAAGGCCATGCGGGAGCTTGCAGCCAAGAACCTGACCGAGCTGGCCAACAACTGGCTCTCCCAAGATGAGGAAAACCCCCGCAATCCGAAAACCGACCCCATCACAGAGGACGAACTGGCCCAACGGATCAGCCTGACGAGTCTGTCCGTCACCTCCGGCGGCAGCTTCACTGCCTGGTTTGACTGCGACGAGATGTTCACCGACCATGCGGTGACGGTCTACGGCTCCTTGAAAAAGGGCCTCAAAACTGCCAACATTGAGGGGTAAGGAGGATAACATTATGAAACTGAGCTGTAAACGCATTGATTTTACATATACCCCTGGCGAGGAAATCTTCACCTTTCCCGATGATTCGGGACTACCCTTTATCTTCGATGTAGAGGAAGAACTGACCGGCGATCCTGCTGCCATGGATGCGGTGGGAAAAATGCTGGATGAGGCGGAGAAATTGGCGGAGAAGGCCAAAGCCGCTATCAAAGCGGCGCTGGCGGATGAGGACAGCCCCTATCACAGCCTCGTGACGTACTTCATGCAGTTCCACCGGGATGAGGTGCCCCCTGAGATCGCGGCGGAACTATTTCCGGGAACCGACCCATCCAAGCTGTCCTTTGCCGAGATGGTGGACTTTTTGAAGCTCAAGCGGTTCGGCAGTCTGGTAGATGACGAGATGAATCAACAAGTTTTCATTATGGATCTGTCCTTCAACCCGGAGATCACCGACGAGCTGTTGGTGATCTACTTTGACTTGAACCAGGAGATTTTCTGTATTACTCATGAAAGCTGAGGAGATACCCTATGATCAAAGAACGCATCTCCATCTCCGGCGATCTCAAAAGCAAGATCAATCAGCTGATGGAGTACGCCGGATGGCAGGAAGGGCGAAAAGTGGACATCTCCATTGCGGAAAAGTATTACGCCGAGCATGGTGCCCCGATGATGAAGTCCACCCAGCGGTTTTACCGCAAGTATTTCGGCCTGTGCTGTGAGTGGTATCTGGAGCAGAAAAAACTGAGCTGGGCGGCTGACTTCCAATTTGCTTTGTTCCCTTACCTGGTCAACGGGATCAAAAATCATTTGGAAGAAGCCTATTTTCGGGATATGTCCGGCTGTGAACTGGCAGAGGTTGAACAGGCTGCCGGTGAAAAATGCCAGCCCATCGGTCATATCGGCTACTACTACCCGGCGGAGGTTTGGATCTCTGAGTACGGGAAACTGTATGCGAAATATGAGTACCAGGATGAGATTGAGTGCTTTCCAGATGTGTTTGCCCTGATTGAGCGGGACCTGCGGCAGTGTAAATTTGATTCCGCTGCCATGAAAACGGTTGAGGCACTGGATGGGAAGCTATGAAACAGGACTTTACTATTTGGCGCAATCAAATATTGCAGAATCTGCGGGACATTTCACCGCTGAAATTCGGAATATCGCAGGATGAGGTCATAGAAATCTTCGGGAATCCTGATGCTGTTTCCACCATGAGAAGCGACGGAAAACCTTTGATTCTCAAATATCATGACATTGAACTGCATTTCGACAGAAAGGCCCCTCATGGGCTCTACTTAGTTTACAGCGACGATGAGATCGAGCTGAGCATAACAGATCATCACGAAGAACTGCTGCAGCCGATCACCAGAACAGAGCCGGTGGACAATGAGTTTTTCCTTCAAGATGGAGCCGTCTATTTCTCCGGCCTATATGAAAACGGCTTGTTGAAGGGTGTTTCGCCCAAAGACTTCTGCTGCTGGCATTACTGGGGCAAATCCTCTACGGCCTGCTTTCTCGGCGGGATTCGCCTGCGTGGAGCAGACCCGGCATCGTTTCGGGTGTTAAACTATGCCTACGCGATGGACAAAACAGCCGTCTACACTACCAGCGGGAGAATCCCAGATGTAGAGCTGGCAACCTTCCAGGTGTTGGACAATGGCCAGAACGATTCGGGCGCGCCACAGGGATATGCAAAGGACAGCCGGCAGGTCTACTTCCACAACGGAGACGGCAAGGTTAAGATCATCAAAGGCGCGGGAGTTTCCTCTTTCCGCTCGTTGGGCGACACCTATTTTGCCAGGGATGAGAAACGGATCTATGCTTACGGTAAGCAGCTTCCCAAGGCGGATCTTCCCTCATGGGAATTGCTCAGTCACTGGTATTCCCGCGATGCCAGGCGGGTGTACTACCTCAACCGGGAGATTAAGGGGGCGGATCGGGACAGTTTTACGGTATGCACCCCGCCAGACGCACCACCGCTTGCCGATCATCTGGCCCGTGACAAGGAACATTTTTACCAAAACGATGAGATGATTGAAGAACCACTGTGGCTGGAAAGGCTACATGAGTTAGAAGCAGAACAGTAGACGGAGGAAAACGGCTATGGATTATTTGAAGGCACTGCATGAAAACCCCGATTTGGCAGAGAAGTTTGATTCCCTTTTTGACTTCTTCCTGCTGGATGAGTTGTCCCCAAGGGATGATGCGGAAGGCCGATACACCTTCTCACTGCCCGGTATGGCCTTTGCCAGAGATGGCTCAGGCGGTGAATACCATTTGCTGGAGGATGGCTCCATCGGCTATAACGGCAGCGAAGGTCAAGCGGGGCGTCTGGCTGAGAACATGGATGCTCTCTTTTCTCTGCTGGTAAACAGTATTTGCTGGCATGACTATTGTAACGCAAAGGAGTATGTGGATTTCAAAACATTGGAGGAATATGGGCAACGGCAGCGCGGCATCATCTTGGAAGATGTTGACGCGGACAGTTGGCGGCGGCTATCCGATGCTCTTGGTATCCCTACCGGTGAGCCACTGGCTCCGGTTCTGGAGCGATTCCGCAAAGCAACACAGCGTGAGCCTCTGTACCAGTGTATATTCCATGAGGACGATGGAAGTTTGACCGAATCAGATGGCTTGATGTTTGAATGAGAAAGGAGCAATCCCTATGAAAGCATTTGACCCCAATTACAAACTGCTGGACGAGATGTATCAGGACGATTACTATCCTGCTTTTCTGGTAGACAAGGTAAAGGACGAACTCCAAAAAGTCATCGACCTGCTGGAGAGCGGCGAAACCGACACCGAAGTGGTGCAGGAAAAGCTGGATGAGGCGGTCTGCGGCATCAATGATCTCCAGGAGGAGTTTGACGAGAACGACAGTGAGATCGAAACGGTGGCCCGGGACTGCATCGGCGTCACTGTAGACTACATTTTGAAGTGGTTTGGCATTCCCATTGATATGGAGGAGGCCATCCGGGAAAGGGACTGGTGAACCTCATGGCAGAAAAAGAATTGGCCGTCTGTGATGAGTGTGGCAGCCTGTTTTTCAAAGGCTCCTCACAGATGATGGGACTGTGCCCGGAATGCGCCCATGTCCTCTATGGCTACCCAAATTGTCCCCATCGTTTCCTGAATGGCCGGTGTGTGAACTGCTGCTGGGACGGCTCTAAGAGCGAGTACATCAAGTCACTGAAAAGAGATTGATCCTATGTCTTGGGAATATGAAACCTTTGGCCCAGACGGTCAATGCAAATTGTTCGGTGTGAACATCTTTGACTACGACTGGCAAACCACCGGCAAGCGAGTAAAAGTCAAAGACCCGATCTATCACCAAGACCATACCTTCGAGGTCTGGCAGGTGGAGATTGACGGGCAGATCCACCGCTTTGCCGCCGGGGAGTTCTCCAACTGTGTATGGGGATTCTATCTGGAAAAGAACGGATGAGAGGAGCGTGGCGCCGTGAAAGCCAACGCCGGAGAGGTCTATACAGTCTATAACCAATATCTGAAACGCTACACCGCCTGCCAGGTGGCCTATATTGCGCCGCCGGACACGGTGAGCAAAGAATCTTGGGCGGTGGTCCTCTCTCTGGATTGGGTGGGCGACGCCCCTCTGACTGCGGAGGAACTGCCCCATCTCCGCCCGCTCTACAAGGACTTCATGTACTGGCCCCGTGACCTTCACCTGCTGCGGGTGCCGTTGGAGGTCCCGCCCCAGTATAAACTGGTGGGCACACTGCCGCCCTTCACCGACCAGCCCTGCCGCTCCTATGGCGGCTGGAGTGACGGCTATGATATGTATCTCCAGATCCGGTGGCAGGCCATTCCGGAGGAACGGCGGCGGGCCTTCAAGGAGGCCATGGACAGTGACGAGCAAACGGAGATCGGCGGTATCCCGGTAAAGGTCAGCAGCCATCGGGTGACGGACCAGTACGAACCATTCGATTCGGCGCTGGAACTAAAGGCGCTGCCCTGTCTCTCCGAACTCATCTGCGAGCGGTGGCACCCGGATCTGCTGGAGTTTTTGCGAGAAAACCCCTTTGTTGATGAAGTTACTTTGCTGAACCACGGTCAGAGGACACTTGATCTGCGAGGCACCAGCATCAGAAAGCTGATGCTGGATATGACCGGGCTGGAGGAACTGTGGCTGTGTGAGGGAACGGAGCTACTCCTGTTCCAGAACAAGGGGCCGGACGCCTGTGCCATCCATGCCCCCGAAGATGGCAGCGGTTTGACCCTCCAATTTATCGGGGAATACCGCCCGCACACGGAACTGCCGAACCTACGGGGGCTGCATGGCATCGAGCTGAAGGACTTTGATCTGACCGGGCTGGCTGCTGTCCATCCCCACCTGAAGGAACTGCGGCTCTGGGGCGCGCCGGGAAACCTGGGGAACTTCTCCGCCGTGGAAGGGTTCCGAGAATTGACGAACCTCTCCACCTTCGACCTGTTCGGCTTCGGCGCAGCTGACATCCCCACCCCGGAGCAGATGCCGGAGCTTCGCTGGTTCTGGATGACCAGTCTGCCGGAGGATGCGGCAAAAGTGGCAAAACAGCTCTGGAAAAGCAAGCCGGGAATGGATTTGTGGATCACCAAACCACGAAAACCGGAGTGGCTGGCGCAGAATCTGGACAATCCTTTCCGAGGTTGGGACGGTGCTGAACACATTCCTGCCGCTGCTGCGAAAAAGGCAGCCAATCAATACCGCAAGACCCGTTCCCAGCTGATGAAGCTGGCCGCTGAGCCGGGCGAAGACTCCCAGACTCAGGCACTGGAGGCGGTGGAAGCCTACACCCAAACCTTCAACAAGATGGGCTTTATCGAAACCGAGGAGCGGGATGAAATTTATATGGCCCTGCGGGGTATCCTGGATGCCCTGCCGGGTGATGCGCTCCAGAAAGATTCCATGATTGAGAAGTTTGATGAACTTCGTGATTTTTGAGGAGAACGAGTAACATGATAGAGTTCAGCAAGGATCATAGCTCGGCATGGATGGAAATGATGTCGGCCTATCAGGTTTTTCGGGCAAAGCTGTTTGATTGGGCCCATGAACCAGATCAAAAAAAGCAAAAGGATTTGCTGCTGGAGCTGGACTCTTGGGAGAATCGTGATATTCACAGAAGAATGCTGGTAGTAAATCTTCTGCGCAGCACAGAGATGTGGGACGAAAAAGCCCTCCTCTTAGTTCTGAAAGAACTGACAGCGATTGCCCTACAGGAACAGGATGAGATTGCCGCTTATGCGCGAATGGCATTGTCTAAAATCAAAGACCAGTCAGAGCGACTTACCATTGCCGATGAGGTGCTTCGTCTGGCAGCTGTCGAGGGCGAAAAGCCGGAGCCTGATCCTGTTATATTCCACAACGGCTGCCTGCTGCTGTTTGATTTGCACTGTGAAGCAGAGTTCTCGCAGTATGTAGATCGGTATGCGAATCTGATAGATCAGGCATACGGTTTAGATGAAAAAGACCTGACGGAGATGAAAAAAAGCTGTCCGCCGAGCCTTGAATGGAAAGGAGTGTGTGGGCGCATGAGCCGAATCATCGATGAACCCTATTTCACCCATAGTGCCTACAGCGCCTTCACCACCGGCATCCAGGTAAAATGCCCCAAGTGCCATGGCGCGGGTGTGGTGACAGCGGACGATGACAACGCCTATTTCCGCTGCTTGAGCTGCGGCCATCAGGAGACCCGCGACCGGACGATCTACCGCTATGATGTCCATAACCAGTGCAAAAACTGCGGCAGGTACTATCGGGTGGATATTGAAGATGGGGCAAGGCAGCACTTTCCCGTTCTCCATGTGGCCTGCCCCTATTGCGGGGCAACCATGCCGGGCGAAGTACATAAGACGGCGGAGGCTTTCTCCTATGGTGCAGAGATTCAGGGCGGCAAGGACCCCTGGTTCGGCCTGGAACTGTGGTTTTTGACCTCATTCCAGGGGAAGCCGGTCTGGGCCCTCAACCGGGAGCACCTTGCCTATCTGATCGGCTATCTCAGTGCCGACCTGCGAGAAAAGCCATCGGGAAGCCAGAAAAAGACCCAGGCAGATCATCTCCCCACATTCATGAAAACCGCAAAGAACCGGGAGCGGATCGTGAAGCTGCTGAAGAAGCTGCAAGAGAAATGAGGAAAACAATATGGCACTACAAGATAAGAAAATCATGCCTCCCCCTTGGCTGGCCCACCGGGAGATCGAGCGATACTCCATTGGCTGGCGCATGGGCTATGGGGAGGATTACATATACCGATTTGGCGATTGGCTGGACACCCTCTCCCCGGAGGAGCGGACGGAATACCGCACCCTCTTTCCCGAGCCTGTGACCTGGAAGGGCTGGTGGGATGACGAGGACAGCAGCGAGATGCTGGAGCATGGTGACTTCTTGGTGGATGCGTGGCAGCCGGAAGGCCAGCCCAAGTACACCCGCCAGTGGCTCCAGCAGGAGTTTGCCGCCGGGCGGAAGCGGGAGCTGTGCCTGTTCTGGGGCCATCAGCCTTCCGAGGACGGCCAGCTGACAAAAAGCTGCCTCAGCCAGTGGTGGATGGAGGACTTCTATACGACGGCTGACTCCTACCTCTGCATGGAGCAGTATATGATGGCTGCCAAGGCCGAGCTGTTTGGTGACAAAGAGATCCGAGACCAGATTTTGAAATGCAGCGACCAAAAGCAGATCAAGGCCCTGGGCCGCAAGGTGCGGGGCTTTGATCAGAAGGTATGGGACAAGTTCAAGTACGCCATTGTGCTGCTTGGCAACTGGCACAAATTCAGCCAGAACCGCGAACTGCGGGAGTTTCTCCTTTCCACCGGGGACAGCGTGCTGGTGGAGGCCAGCCCCTATGATGCCATCTGGGGCATCCGCCTCGCGGCCAGCTCCCCGGAGGCTCAGGACCCCATGAAGTGGCGGGGACAAAATCTGCTGGGCTTTGCGCTGATGGAAGTGCGGGACGCGCTGCGCCGGGTGACAGAGAACGAAATGCTTTGCGATTGGAGTATGGTATGGCAACAATGAAACTCTATGAACTGGTCAACCACTACCACATCGGCACGGAACTGACCTGCGCCGAGGCGATGTTCATGGCCTGCAATGAATATTACCATCTGAATTTGTCCGAGGAGACCAGGAAAATGTTCTCCGTCATGGGCCTTGGGATGCAGACCGAGCACTCCTGCTGCGGCGCCTTTACTGTGGCGGTGGGGATTATCGGTCTGATGACCGCAAAAGAAGGTCAGACGGATGTGAGCAACATGGAAGGCTACCAGATGATTGCTGAATTGACGGACTTCATGCTGGGCTTCTATGGAACGCTCCACTGCGTCGAGCTGCAAAAGCTGGAGATCGTGGGGGTTGAGAATCCCTGCCACGCTATTGTGGAGGCTCTGGCCAAGAAGTTGGAGGAGTTGCTGGCGGGCCGCAGGATTTTCCAGTCGATAAATGGGGGACAGCTCAGTTCCTGATATGCTGGAAAGGGAGGGAAGACATGAAAGACTTTTCCCAATACGGAAACAGACCGGACGACCAGTGGGAGATGCTGCCCTGGATACCCGATCCGCGTCCGCCCTTCAAAATCTGGGTGAAGCCGGAGCAAATCGCGCCGTTCTTTCTCATTCCTCACCACCCCTATGCGATCTCCCTTCTTCTGAAAATCAGCGACGGATTCCGGACGGAGGAATTCCGCAGGCTGGGACTGAGCGGCAGTAGCGAAGACTGGGAACGGCTTGTTCGGGGCGTGATCCGGGAGTTTGAGGAAAATAACAGCGGCGTGGATCTGTTTCACTTCGACTCCGACGAAGATGTGTTCTGCGTGTACTCCCAATACATCGACGATTTGATGCTACTGTCCAAAATGATCCGGGCGGCCTGTGACAATGAAAAAACGATGCGGACCTATCTGGGCAAGATCGAGTACATCAAGCTCTTTTGGGAGGGCGCACCGGAGGGTGAACCATCGGTCATCCTCTATGAAGTGGATACCGAAAATGAGCGGCTGGCCCTCCGCTCCATCGACATCTTTGCGGATGGCAGCACCCGCAACATCCCTGACCTTTACGACGGTGTCATCGAGATCACGCCGATCCCCACCGTGGAGGAATTGAACGCCCATGTCTGGGGCGAGGAATTCCACGCCTGTGTAATAGAGAAAGCAGAATTTGAGGCCATCTGGGAAACTCACACCTATGATGGAGCGTTAAAGTAACCAGGAGGAGATCCAATGAACCAATCTATAAAAGCCAAAATCCTGCCGCTGTTCCCCATCCTCGACCTGAACGAGCTACGACAGGAAACCCATCTGGAGGATGCTGTGTTGTCTGACTTCTCTGTAGGTTGGGATCAGAATGTCTATTTGCTTTTCAAACAGATGGCAGAATCCCAAGATAAAATTACTGCAAAGACCCCCGCTGGCTACACAGCAGTGGGGTTAAAAATGGACTGGGCAGGTGGAGAAATTCTGGACATAGCAGTATTTCCACTGGGGCGTCTAAAATTCCAGTTTCGTTATGTGCGGGCCATTGGTGAGAAGTTCCTGTTGTTTAGGGCACGGTCTGCCTACCGGGAAAGCGGCCCCGACCAGAACGCCTGGATCGTCAGCCGGGACGGAGCTGTGCTGTCCCGTTTCTGCCTGGGGGATGGTATTCAAGACTGTGTGGTAAAAAAAGATGGCACCATCATTACCAGCTACTTTGATGAAGGTGTATTTGGTAATTACGGTTGGGATGAACCTCTGGGTGCTTGCGGCCTGATTGCATGGACATCGGAGGGAACTCCTCTCTGGAAGAATGAGAAGTATCCCATCTACGACTGCTACGCCATTAGCCTGGACGAAGAAGAAAACCTGTGGTTCTATTATTACAATGAATTCCGGCTGGTGCGGACGAACTTCAAAGAGGATCTTGTGTTTGAACCGCCAATCGAAGGAAGCGGAGCTTTTTCTGTTGCCCCGTCTGGTGATACTTTTCTGTTTCAGGGCGGGTATCAGGAACACAACAAATTCTACTTCCTTACTGCTCATGGTGGTCGCCTTGGGAAAAAACAGAAGGCTATTCCCACCTGTGACGGAAACAAGGTCGCTGTGGAGCGGTGCAGCCTGCTTCGCAGCCAGATGCTGTTCCTCGGAAAAGACGGCGTTCTCTATGGAGGTATTTTGGGGGGCGGTGGCCAATGAAGCAGACCGATATTTATACCGAGGCTCTGACCTGTCTGCGCTCCATCCTTCAGGCAGACCATCCAGAGTTCCAAAACTGGATTGACTGGCTGGAGCGGGACATTCAGGACTGGACCCAGCGGCGGGAGGTTGCCCACCATCTTCGGGCATACGGTGGCATGGGCTCGTTCAATGATCTACCCAGTATGCGCGGAAATCACGACTATATTTTTGGCTTTCTCAAATCAGTATGCTATGCCTTCGGCCACCTCTATGGCAAGCGGAAGGGCGTTTCTCCAGAGGCATTGATGGAGGAGTGCCTCCACGATGTAGAGCAGGCGTCCTACTACCCTCGAAGTGAATTGAACCGAGCCATTGCCCAGCATTTGATGCAGGGCGATTTACAGGAGAATCTGGATCGACTGTAGGAGGTCTCCCATGAACGAAAAACTATTTCGCACCCAATTCAATCAAATGGAAACCACCGAGAAGCAGGTGCTGATGGAGCGCCTGGCCGCTCGTTATGATATGGCCTTTCTGGGCCTACATACCTTTGACCGCTGGGGGCAGAGCTGCACCACCGGCGTGTTTGAAAGGGACGGCCGGGAGTTCGTCTTTGTCCCCGGCGATACCGTCACCCTGGGCTGGGACCGGTTTGCCGTGGGACTGAACTCCGACAGCCGGGAGGAGCTGGACGATCTGTTCCAGGAATGGGAGATGGAACAGGATCCGGAGGAGATGATCCGGGAAAGCATGGCTCCCGTTCGGCAGACAGCCATTGGCCCTATGCTGGTAGGCCGGGAGCTGGAGGAACTCTGCTGGGAGACGGTCACAATGGACGATCCCAGATTGACTGCCCACCCTGACTGGCTGAAGAAGTTCCGGGAGTTTGCCTGGAGCGACCTTGACAGCCTTACTATGCACCAGTCAGCCCGCATTGAGCGGACGGAAAAGGGCTTTCAGATCTGTATCTATAACCGCACTGATTACGATGAACTCCTTGCCGGGCTGGAAAAGCAGGGTCTCTCGCTGCCTACGGCAGACGAGTGGGCCTACCTGTGCGGCGGCGGGTGCCGCACCCTGTTCCCCTGGGGCGACGGGATGGACTACTCCATGCACCTGCACCATTTTGACAGCCGGGAGGAGGAAGATAAGCCGTATGATATGGAGGAACCCAACTTCTTCGGATTGTCCATCGCCTATGACCCCTATATGCGGGAGGTGGTGAAGGCCGAAGGGTTTACCACCTGCGGCGGCGACGGCGGATGCAATATCTGCGGCGGACTGGGAATCTTCCTCGGCTACCTGCCCTGTTCGCCCCACTGCAGGCCGGAAGTGCAGAAGGACAGGGAACTGAACGGCGACTATGACTTTTACCGGCCTATTATTCGGGTGGATACGAACTGTTAGAAAGGAAACCTGGACACTCGGCTGTGGGGCCGGTGTGGAACTTACTACTTACAGAAAAAAGACTGAAGGAGGCGTCAACATGGATGTCGTGAAACTTCCCAAGAAAGTCCGCATGGTCTGCTATGAGATCATGGATGGCAAAGAAGAAGCCTTGGACACCCTGGAATCCTTTGCTGATAAATACCCCCATCAGGTAGCAGCGGTCAAGGCCGAGGTCGCATATTTCAACCTGGACTATGAAAAGGCTCTGGCTTTGGATCTGACCATCCTTCCCTGGCTGGAGGAGTGGTATTACAGCAATGTGAGCGATGAACACATGATTGCCATGACGGTGGCCGCCATCCAGCTCCACCGCGAGCAGGAGATGATTGAGGCGCTGACAAAGGAACAGGCGCGCATCCGTGCTGAGAACGGCCTCCCCCAGCGGGATCGGTTCTGTGACATTCTGATGGACTACCTCAAGCGGGGCGTTATGCCCTTTGCGGACAACGACAAGAACTACCCCTACCATGAACCGGAGGAACCGCAGACAAAGGAGCAGCTCTGGGCAAAGCTGGTGGAACAGAATAAGAAACTCTCGCCGGACGATCCCGATGCCAAGCGGAAACTCTATAACCACTGCTGTATGTTCGGAACCGCCAGGGATGCCGTAGATCTCTTTGAGGAGATTCAAGGCGTGCCCATGGCTGACTCCTCCTATCGGGACGCAATCGCCCGCTATCTCTATTTAGGCGAACGGGAGAAGGCGCTCCAGACAGCGGAGCGGTTGGCAACATCGCGGCTGTGGGCGGTTGCCGGGCCGACGCAGGTGCGTCCCATGTCCTTCTTTGAGGACCCGAACCTGCGGGAGTTTTTGATGGAGCCGGAATCCCTCCGGCGCATCCGGGAGGCTGCCCTTATTGATAACGGAACTTTGACGCGCAAGTGAGGAGGATGGTCATGTATATCAAAAAATACTGGGGCAACTTTATCGGAGGCTCGGACGACAGCCTGAACCTTGTGGCCTTTTTAGAGGACCAGAAGAAAGAGGAAATCCCCCTCAGCGAGATTTTCGCCAAGATCGGGCTGGACAAGCAGAACTGGGACTTCCGCCAGACCGTGGAGTATCTGGAGTTTACACACTCCGATGGCGTGGAGATGGACTTCCACTTCGCCATTGATGTGGTCACCGACCTGGCCGCCATTCTGCTGGAGTGCAGCGTCAGCGGCAGTGTAAACCTTCAGGATCTGGACGAGTACAACACCCCTTCCCGCCGTATCCGCATCACCGCCACGCCAGATGAGCATGACACCATGAACAAGGCCCTGGCGGATTTTGCCCAGAACCCACTGGAATATGACCTCAGCGAGATGATGGACAACGAGGAGATCCAGGAGATGGCTCGGGATGTGGAGGCGCTGCGGAAAGAGCTGTACGAGGCTGCTGGCCGCAACCGGGACTACCATGTGAAAGCGGAGGATGTGAAACCTCTACTCTCTGACTGGAAGGGTGCCGATGGCTGCATTGCCACCAACCGTATCACGGTGGAGGGCTACAAGGTTGGCTACTGTTACCGGGAGAAGCCGGACGGCGACTGGGACAGCGGCTGGCGCTTCACCGCCAGTGATGAGAGTGAGGAGTACATGGACGATCCCAACAATGCCGGGATTTACAAGCTGAACACAATCTGCAACGACGATCCCGACATCATCCCTCTGCTGAACACCCCCACCCCCTGCGCCTTTGAGCGGGATGAGAACGGCGTGTTTCAGCAGATCAAAGACTGGAAACCAGATGAGGACGAGGAGGACCCGGATATGGATATTTTGAAGCAGTGCCAGAAGTGGCATGAGGAGGACAAACACCAGAAAATCGTTGACGCACTGGAGGCAATCTCTGCCGGGGAGCGCACTCCTGAGATGGACAGCGAACTGGCCCGCGCCTATAACAACTTAGCTACTCCAGAGGATCGGGAACTGTATCAGAAAGCTCTTTCCTTGCTGAAACCCCATGCAGACTACTTTGCAGAAGACTACTTTTGGAACTTCCGTATGGGATATTCCTATTACTTTCTGGACCAGGAGGGCCGGGCGCTGCCCTATTTCCGCAAGGCACTGGAGAAACTTCCTGGTGACGAGGACACCCAAGAACTCATTGATGACTGCGAGAGACGCATTACTTTGCCCCAATTCTCGGCGTGCTTCCGGGAGCGGACAGAGAACTGGTGGGAGACCTTTGCCGAGATGGAAGCAGAATTGCGCCAGATGATGGATGAGGACAAGGATCACACCCGCGGTGCAGAACTCGTGGCCCAAATGCAGGAAACCCTGAACCTGGTCTTTGATGAGATTTTCTTCGAGATGGGATTCAATGGCGAAAAGCATGAGTTGATCCTAACCCCGCAGGGAGACAGGGTCAAACTATTCGAGCTGGTCTACTTCCAGAAGCATGCCCCCAAGGAGGTGCTGGAGCACTGGAACATCCTGGTGGGCCGTCAGCCCTCCAAGAACATCGGCCTGCGTACCGAGGATGGATGGGACATCTCTGGGGATGATGTTCAGATCTGGCTGGAGGAGCAGGGTGAAAACAGTTTCGCCATCTCCGCCTACTGCGAAAAGCTGCTGCCCATGCTCCAGAAGGAGGAAGGCCGAGTCTGGTGGATGCTCACCACCCTCACCGACCAGGTGCTGGGCGAGATCTCCCACATGTGGTACATTGACGATTTCGATGTGCTGGAGGAGCCCAAGGCGGAGCCGTCCTTCCCCCTGTCCCAGCTGCCTGACAAGCTGAAGGAAAAGGGAGCGAACCTTACCACCGACCCGGAAGCCTATCTGAACAGCTACCTTGGCTACGAAATGGAACCCAACAAGGACCCGGATGCTGACTGGCGGCTGGATGTAATGGCCGGCTCCACCTGCTGTGTGCCGCTCATCAATGGCTATCTGAACGGGGACAACGATTTTATGGATGCTCTCCATGCCGACGGCGCGGTGGCGGGCTTCCTCTGCTATCCTCTGGACACCCTGCGGGAGGAGGAAGGGAGCGAGAAGATCTTCGATTTCCGGGACCGGCTGGAGGAGGCCCTCGCCGCCGGGGACGGCCCGGAGGTGCTCACCCTCACCGGCGGAGCCACCGGCCTTTTCTGCGGCTATGTGGATTTCATCGCCTGGGACATCCAGACGGCGCTACAGATGGCCAAGAAATTCTTTGAGGACAGCGACATCCCCTGGGCCAGCTTCCACACCTTCCGCCGGGAGGCGGGCACTGTGAATCTGAAAACGCCGCCCGAGGAGGAGCCGGACGATGAGGATCAGGTCCCCGAGCTGGACGAGACGCTGACGGGTATGGACTATATCCCCTACACCCCGCAGAACGAAGAAGCATTTTTCCAGCAGCTGGAGCAGTGGAATGACGAGGACGAGTACACCCGCTGTATCCAGGCACTGAACGCCATTCCGGAGGATTGGCGAAATTACCGCATTGCCTATGCCATGGCACGGGCGCTGGAGAACTACGCTATTCTGGGCGACCACACGGAGGTCCCCCCCTAATTATAAGGGAGATAAGGCCCTGCGCCGAGCCATCGAGGTGCTGGAGTCTGTCCGGGAAGAAGGACAGGATAAGGCCCAATGGAATATGCGGATGGCCTATGGATATCAGTATCTCCATGGCCAGGAGGAAAAGGCTATCCTCTACGCCCAGCGGTGGGCGGAGTTGGACCCCGAGGACGAGGACGCCCCGGCGGTGATTCAGGAATGCCAGAAGGAGATCGCAAAGCGAGTCGAGGCAGAAGCCGAGGATGAGAGTGACTACACAGGCGTCTTCACCGGCTTTGTACTGCTGTCCAAGGGAAAATGGGACAAGGAGCAGTTCATCCGGGACATGCAGGAAAAGTGGGACATCCCCGTGGATGAATACGACGCCAGCGAGGAGAAGGCCGATGACGCCCTGGTGTTTGAGGTGGGCGATATGCTGGCCGCCGTCAGTCTGGCTGAATACCCTATCCCCGGCGGCGAGGCCGAGGGCAACGCGGAAAACAACTATATGTGGGAGGATGCGGTCAAGGTAGCCAAAAAGCACCGTGCCCACCTGATGGTAGCAGTGCTGGGTAAAGAGGAGAATTTGCTGGAAAAGGGCAAGCTGTTCACCAAGGTGGTTGCCGCCTGCTGTCGCCAGGAATATGCCACCGGCATCTACACCAGCGGCGTGGTGTTTGAGCCCCGGTTCTATGAGGGCTTTGCCGACATGATGCAGGAGGACGAGCTGCCCATCTTCAACTGGATCTGGTTCGGCCTCTGGCGGGATGAGAATGGCATGAACGGCTACACCTACGGTCTGGATGTGTTTGGCAAAGACGAGATGGAGGTACTGGGTACCGATGCCAAGCCGAGCGATCTGCGGGACTTTTTGGCCAGCCTTGTGTCCTATGTGCTGGAGAATGATGTGGAACTGCACGATGGGGAGACCATCGGTTTTGATGCAGATGATAAGCACACCATCACCCGCAGCCCTGGCGTCGGACTGCCGGAGGAGCAGATGACTCTGAAAATCTCCTGGGCGTCATCGGACAATGACCCTGACGATGATGACGATGACCCGGACGGTGAAGTGCCCGAGGATGAAGAAAACGGTGTTCCCGAGGTCTACACCGAGGAGGAGATGGAGGCCGTCGAGGGGCACATCCGGCAGTATTTCGGCAAGTTTGAGAATGTGTTCCACGAGCTGTCTTCCCCGGACATCCATGTGGACATCTGCGTGGTGCCGCCCTCTGGGGATCGGGACTACTACACCCTGGTAACCATGGGCATGGGTGCCCACCGGATGAATGTGCCGGAGGAACTGGCCGAATACAAGCTGGAGCGGGCGGAGCTTGCTATCGCGCTGCCGGGGAACTGGAAACTGAAGCGTGAGGACCTGAAGAATGAGCAATGGTACTGGCCCATTCGCCTGCTGAAAGCCCTGGCCCGCCTTCCCATTGCCAGCGATACCTGGCTGGGCTTCGGCCATACCATGGACAATGAGGAGGACTTCGCAAAAGGCACAAAGCTGTGCGCCGCCATTCTGACCGGTCCCCAGGACACCGAAGATGGCAGCGAGGTCTGCATCCTGCCCAGTGGCGAGGAGGTCAACTTCTATCAGGTGATCCCTCTCTACCGGGATGAATTGGAATATAAGCTGGCCCATGACGCGGATGCCCTGCTGGACAAAATGAACGGCATCAGCTTTGTGGTGGAGCCTGACCGTCAGGATGCCATCACTCGTGGCACCCTTTCCAATGATGATTTTGACGGTGAGATGGACGATGCCTCCTATCATATCGAGAGCATTGAGGAGAAGGGTCTGCCCATTGACCCCATCAATGCCTACAACCATATGGCCATCTACTTGCGTTGGTGCATGGAGCATGATTTGATGGGCGAGGAATTTCTGAAAGAATACGGCGAAGTGGTCAAACAGGTCAAAGCCGACCCTGCCAGTGTGGACCTGCGGGCATTCATCCAGAATGAGTTGGACGGCTGCTTGTTCTCTGTGCTATTCAATCAGCAAGGCCGTGCTTTTGCAGGCTATTACTATGGAGAGGGCGACAGCCCCTACTATCCTGCCGATGTTGATGACAACGCCCTCCGCTTCTTCGGCCCGGAGCGGTATCACTCCAATGAGTTCCAAGATGAAGCCTACCTGTTCATCCCCTTTGACGAGGACTACTACCAGGCCATGGCAAAGGTGATCGAGGAACGCTTCACCAACTGGCAGGGACAGGACTTCGACGAGGACACGCTGGAGCCCTCTGAACTGGCTGAGGCGTTGATGGAGTATCTGGACTGTGAATGCACCTATTTCCCCTCCATGAAGGACGATGATCCCATCATGTCGGCATACAGCTATGCCAAACGGGAAAGTGTCAAAGAAGGCTTTGTGCCGGTACTCATCAAGGCGGATGACGAAACGCTGCTTGAGTGTCTGGTGATGAACGCCGACCCAAAGAATGATGCAGACATTTACGAATTTGACCTCAAAACTGTAACGGAGTACCGGAAGAAGATGCTCTCTGCCCCCGTCAAAGACGGAAAGACCGTCCTGGGGGAGCTGACCGGCCAGCGCAAGGAAGAAGCCGAGGATGACGATATGGACTGGGATGAGGAAATCCTGGGCGAGATGGAAGGCGGCTATGAGAATAACCGTATCTCCTGCTACTGGGATTCCGACACCGATATGACCCACCCTCTCATTCTGGCGAAAATTCCGGTCAAGAACCCCTGGGAGATCTTTGCCTACCTGCCCTTCGGAAACTGGAACGACTGCCCCGATACGCCGGAGCTGATGGCAGCGGCCAAATACTGGTTCGAGCAGCACGGCGCGGTGCCTGCCGCCATGAGCCACGATGAGCTGGAGTTCCTGCTCCCGGCCCCTGTCCACAAGGAGAAGGCCATGGATGCAGCGGTGGAACTGTATGGCTTCTGCCCGGATGTGATCGACCAGGGGCCGGAGGACGCCACTGTGGGCGCTCTGGCGGATGTGCTGCGGCAGTCCACTGTCTGGTATCTCTGGTGGGATTGATGGGAGATTTTGACCATGAACGAATACCTGAAGCAATATATTGAACTCCAAAAGCAGTTTCGGGAGACAAAAGGAAATCCGGACAGTGTCCGCGCTCTCTATACCTTCAAGGAGAAACTGGAGCAGTCGGAAGACAAACAGGCCAAGGAGGTGCTGGTGGATGTGTATGATCTGCTGGACTTCAAGAAGGATGCCTACGAACTGCTCTGCCAAATTGGAAATCGTTCCGATAAAAAGACACTCAAGCGGCTGGGCACGCTGAAGGAATATGCGGAAAACTGGGGCAATCATTATGCTCTCCCCAAGCCCAAAACGCCGGAGGAAAAGCAGAAAGAGAAGGAGCGGCAGGCTCAGCTGGGCCTGCCCACCTTCCGGTATCACCCCAATCCGCTGGAAACCGGCGCTTTTGAGGAGTCCGCGGATGGCGTTGCCTGCGACTGCTGCGGCAAGACGACCCATATTTTCTATACAGGCCCCTTTTACGCTGTGGAGGATATTGAGTATCTGTGCCCGGAGTGTATCTCCAGCGGCGAGGCGGCCCGGAAATATGACGGCAGCTTCCAGGACGATTGCTCCGTAGACGATGGCGTGGAGGACCCGGCCCAGTTGGACGAGCTCATCCACCGAACTCCCGGCTACTCCGGTTGGCAGCAGGAATACTGGCGCGCCCACTGCGGCGACTACTGTGCCTATCTGGGCCATGTGGGTGCCAGAGAACTGCGGGCGCTGGGTGTGCTGGAGGATGTGCTGGACGATCCCATGTGGGACGATGAGCAGAGGGAAATGATTCAGGAATCCGTCAATGGCGGGCATCTGCAATGCTATCTGTTCCAGTGCCTCCACTGCGGAAAACACCTGGTCTGGATGGATTTTGATTGAGGAGTTTTCAAAAGGTGGGATACAAGCGATGAAACCCAAAACACTGACCATTCAACTGAATGATGAACAACTGCCCATCCTTCCAATGGAACCGGAAGCCCACCTCTCCTTTACCACTCATGCTGATGGAAATGAATTGGAGCTAACGGGAAACCGGGCGGGGCTGCTTCTATTGGCGAAAGCCGCTTTGGGTATGGCAGAAACTCTTCGCGGGGATGGATTCCACATCCATCTGGATGACCTGTATAGCATCAACTCCGAGGGAAAAAGCATCCTGATCCGAAAGGAGGAACGGCCAAAACCATGATTGAAAAAACCTTCCTCAACCCCGCCACAAATAAGCAGTGGCGGATTGAAATTGACGGACATACCATCCGAACCTGTTTGAATGGCGGGAAGGTCAAGGAGATCCTTTGCGACTCCGCCTTCCAGGTCAAGAGCAAGGCGGCCGGCGCCATGATGGGCCAGATGCGGAAGGGATTTGTCTATCAGAATCCGGATGCCGCTGTTGGGCAGGCGCGGTGCCACCGATTTGTTGGAAAGGACAGCAACGGCTTTATGCCCCTGGCTGCCGCCCTCACACGGGACGACTTCTTCCTGACGAGGGTGGCCGGAGATTTTGAGGACGAAACCCTCTATCACTTCGATGGCAGCGGGGAGATCCTCGAAACAGTTTCCCTGGGTGCAAAGAGAATGACCTATGAGCAGGTCCTCTGCCCCAATGACACCCTTCTTCTGAATAACAGCTATCTTCTCCAGCAGTTCTCACTCCGCACCCATGAAATCACGCCCTTTGCCAACAAGAAAAACAGCATGAAGACCATGCTGGATGCCAGCGGCAACCTGGCCCTGTGGTACACAGGCGAGGAGATCGTCGTCTTTGACTTTGGCAGCAACACAGCGGTATGGCGGGAAGCGGTAAAATGCAAGAAGTCAAAAGACCCGAATTTTGCCTATTACTGCTTCGGAATGCTGTCTCCCCGGCAGAGCAAAGCGGCCTACCGCGTCACCGAGGGTGAGTATGTGCTGGTCGATCTGAAGTCCGCCCAAAAAGTGGTGATTCCCAATGAGGGCTGGCATCCCTTCTTCTCTCCGGATGACCAGTGCTTCTCAGTGGGCGGCAGGTTCTATCTGACCCAGACCGGAGAGGAGATGGCCAATCCGTTCCCGTTTTCTGTCCGGCAGGGGCTGAGTTTTTCGGATACCTGTACGGTGAGGACAAGGGGCAGCCTGATGGCCGTTCAGCAGGATCGTGGCAGCTCCCCCATAGAGCTGTGGGATACCGGAAGCGGCCAGCTGCTGGCCACCATTGACGACCCCTTTGTGGTGCGGCAGGTGAATTTTGCCTTTACCAAGAGCGGACTTGTCCTGCACACCGATTACGGGGCCATGAGCATCTATTCCTGCGCCCTCTGAAACGGAGAAATGAACTATATTTATTTTTACGATGAGAAAATGGAGGGGGCACAATGAACTTTAGCGAAGCAATGCAAATGCTTGGAACCAAGTTGCAAGGAAAGTACGGGCATTTAGGATTCAAGTATAAAAAATCCGACAAAACACTTACGATGCACAGTAAAAATTTCACCTATATGATTGCGTTTTCCTCATTCGGCGGGAACACAAAGGATAGCATAAGCATAGAGGTTTGCTATATAATCAACACCAGTCCATACGACCCTTATGGTTATGCCAAACCAGACATCAACACACAACCGCTGTTTTACAGTTTAAGAGACAATGAAATATATCTTGATATAGGAAATGAAGAAAAGATTTACAATGCCTTTGAGGTTGTTTGTCAATGGATGGATAAAATACTGATTCCAAAAATGAATGAGCTTTGTGCTACCGAGTAATGTGGAAGTGATGGCGGAGAAAGAGCGTGGACACCCATGAACAAAGAATCATTGACAGAAAAACTCCTGGACTTGGCTGAGGGACGGGAAACACCTGAAACCTGGCAGAACTGGTGGGACGAACATGAGACGGAGTTGGAAGCCCTGCTGAGTCGGGGTGAATTTCTGAAACTGAAGCCCTGCCGACACGGTTTTCAGTGGGTCCCGGTGTTTGGCAGCCAAAAGGGAGCCATCGCCATTCTGGAAAAGAGCGGCTTAGCATTTGAAGCCAGCAATCTCTACCAGGAGCGGTATCTGGCCGAACTGGACGCTTTCTGCAAGGAGCAGGAGCGAGTGCAGCGGGAAAAGCAAAAGGAATTCAAGGCCAGCCACCCGGAGCTGTTTGGCCGATACCCCAAGTTCTCCAAGGCGCTGGCAAAGGTGCTGGACACCTCTGATGAGATCAAGCCTGCCGCCACGGAGGAGCAGATTGGGAATCAAGAAAGCGTGCTGGACTTCACGCTCCCGTCCCAGGTGCGGGAGTTTTTCCTGCTGACCGCAGGCATCAATGTATCCACAGGCGTGATCCTTACCATTTCCGGGATGT
Source organism: Anaerotruncus sp. DFI.9.16 (assembly GCF_024461615.1). Classification (NCBI taxonomy): domain Bacteria; kingdom Bacillati; phylum Bacillota; class Clostridia; order Eubacteriales; family Oscillospiraceae; genus Anaerotruncus; species Anaerotruncus sp. DFI.9.16. The sequence continues at coordinate 21,288 of NZ_JANFZX010000005.1, read as the reverse complement.
TTGATCTGACCATCCATGGAGAGCAATATTGTGTGCTGGGTGAGTTCTGGAAAGAAGCGGATGGCGACCAGCTCCTGCTCCGCCCCGGAGAAGACACCATCTGGTACTACGCCCATGAGCAGGACAAGGTAAAGCGGCTCTGTAATGATATGACAGAACTGCTGGAGAAGAAATTGGCGAGGTATCTCAATGAGCACTGAAAACATTGCCCATGAAAAACGCTATCGGGACTGGCGGGCGCAGCATATAAATGCGGTATAATGTTGACCAAAAAACTGACTTTAAAAGACGGTGAGTTTACTTGAGAGAATACATTGAGAGCTTAGAGCACGACTTTTCCTTGATAGAAAATGGCTTTAAGGTTGAAGAAAAAAGAGCTTTGGATGATTATAAGGCTCATGATCGTGAATACATCAAAGAGTTGGCGCTTTTGGCGTACAAATCTGAAGTATATCAGGTAAGAATGTATGGCGTATTTCTTTTGGGCTACTTATCAGAAGATGATGACATTTTAGTATTCATGAGAGATGAGGTTTCGAAAGACGATGACTGGAGAGTTCAGGAGATATTAGCAAAGTCGTTTGATGAGTTCTGTAAGCGAAAAGGATATCAAAATGCTCTTCCAACGATTGATGAATGGATGAAAAGCAGCAATCCTAATACCCGGAGGGCTGTTACAGAAGGTCTGCGGATTTGGACGAGCAGACCATATTTCAAAGAGAACCCTATGGAAGCGATTAAACGGTTATCTGGTTTGAAAGAGGACTCCAGCGAATATGTCAGGAAGTCCGTCGGCAATGCTCTAAGAGATATCAGCAAAAAATTACCAGAGTTGATTGAAACTGAACTGAACAGTTGGAAATTGGATAGCAAAGAAACTAATCAAGTATATAAATTGGCAATCAAATTTATTAAGTAGCGAATTCCGTTTTGCTTGGAAAATGCTTTGCCAAAGTCAAAGATACCAACAACCGCAGAAAGGAGGCGGTCGCTATGCCAACTTGGAGCGGAATCTGGAACAAGCTGGAGAATGACTACCTGTGCCCGGCGCTCCGGGGCCATATCCAATATTTTGCCACCAGTTACAGCAAGAGTGCTGACCATGAGGGCCGGGCAGCCATTCGCATGGACGGCGTGGAAGTGCTCCGGAGCAACTACTACACCTATTTTGAGAATGTGTGGACGAAATTTCATCATTTGAGGTCCACAACGCTGAAAGATTGCGACTCCGCAAAAGAGGCCATCGACCAGGCTCATGCCTTTGCGCTGGAGCAGGGCACCTTTGACCAAAAGGTGTTCTATGAGGCGTTTGGTATCTTTGACAACCAGAGCATCGAGAAAAGCCTTGTCAGCGAGAATCCTCTTGTCCGCATCTTTGCTCTCCTGGATCGAAGGCTGGGAAAGCGCCGCCTGCTGGCTTTGGAGAAATCCATGGAGCAGGAGCTGGACTGGGTGCGGGCCTTCTATGTGATCCGGATGCAGGTAGAAGGGCTGATGGAGGATTAAGGAGGGATTTATCTTGTCAAAAGCTCTCACTGAAGGCGCAATCTTAAGTATTCAATTGGAAGAAACAGCATGGACAATCGGTCAACTTTGCTGCCGTTTTGAGTTGGAAGGGCAAAAATACAAACAATATACAATGGCATTCTTTGATGTGCTGTTTTCAAGTGAGGAAGAATTGGTGGAGAATCTTGACAGCTTGGATTTAACAAAGCCAATCATCATTACAACACTGAATAGACACCCGCAAAGAGGATATGGATTACATCTTATAGGGAATAAAACTATTTCATACACAAATGTTCCAAACTATAAAAGTGATATATCCCCAACGCTTGGTTTATATAAAAACAAATCAACGGACTTCGACCATTTGCTAAATGCGTGGTTTGGTTTTTTGCCATGGGACGGATTTTGTAGGGAAGATTATGTTGATGCATTCCTTACTCCAGGGACAAAAAAGAGAAGTGATATCAGATTTATGAAAGATTTTACAGTGGAAGAATTGAAGGAGATTATGCCCGCAGGAAGTATTGCTTTAATTCAACACTTACAAAAAGATAATGTAAAAAACAGTGTTCCACCTAATGTGGGGTGAAATAGAAAAGAGGAATCTCTATGTCACAGATCGCATCCTTTTATCTTCTCAAAGACGGCCGGCGGCAGGAACTGTCCAACGGCGACTGCTCCGGCGCGGTCTATATGGCCATCTGGGACTGGTGTGAGAGCGAGCTGGATCTGGATGTCCGTTTTCCTGCTCCCCAGACGGAGGACACCCTGGACTGCGCTTTGCTGGAGGGAGAGCTGGCGTCTAATGCGCTGGCAGCCCTTCGGGAGCAGGACCTCCCGAAGCTGGCCGCTGAAATTGCCCCAGACTGGGATCTGCCCGCCGAGGCGGTGCAAAGCGGACTTGAAACGCTGCACTCCCATCTGGAACTGGTGCAGGGCGACGCTGCCCTGCTGTATGAAATGTTATAAGGCGGAGGGATATCATGCTGGCAAAGCGGTTTGAAGACATTTTACATAAGCTGGGCATGGCTGGACTGGAACACCCTCTGTTCTACCATGCGCCGGTAGGCATTCGGTTTGAGATCGGCGGGGAGGAACCAATCTATCTGGACAGGAGTGCGGCGAAACTGAGAACCAACCCCGCCTATGTTCAGGGGGCGCTGAATCGGGCCGCCGCGATCTATCGGGCACTTCCGGCGGTGCCGGACCTTCTGCGAATCGACGGGTACCCCGATGAAGAACCTGCCGAGTCCCTGCTGACCGTTATCCGGCAGCGAATGGGACTCCCGGTTCCCAATGAGCAACTTCCGGCCATAGAGCTGGACGAAGATGGGGATACCCATGCACAAGTGCAGTTTTACTGGGATCTCAGCGGGATTACCTTTCAGCCGGAGCAACTTTTGCAGGAGATCATTCTGGGAGATATCGGAGGCTGGAGCGGCTTTGTGTCCAGCGTCTATCTGACAGGGCCTGGACCGTTCCTCTACCACCTGTACGATGACCGGGGGCTGGATGTGCTGGGCAGTTCCAGAGAACTGCTTTTGCCGCTTTACCATCAATTTCATGGCTGGATCTTGGAGTATAATCTGGAGCAGATCGACCGGGTGTTTACAGCAGACCAACCACAGCGGCAGAAGTTCACCATCGACGGCCGCCGCTTTTCCAGCATGGCTGGTTTTTATGACGAGGTGGAGCGGGTGTTTACATCCGGTTTGGACTGGAAGATCGGTCGGAACCTGAACGCTTTCAACGATATTCTCCGGGGCGGTTTTGGGCGGCATGAGTATGGACAACCCATCCACATCCAGTGGCTGGCCTATGAAAAAAGCGTCCGTAATCTCGGGAAAGAGACTATGGACACCATTGTGGAAATCATTTTAGATACGGACCATTCCGGGCACGACTGTACCCTGGAACGGCTTTGACCAAGCACAAAAGGAGGCATCACTATGGGACTTGACATCTACGCCGGAACATTGACCCGGTACTATTCTCACAACTGGAAAACTGTTGTTCAGCAGTGGGCGGAAGAAAATGGATGGGGCTTTCAAAAAATCACGCCGGATGGAGAAGCTGCTGATAACGAGGAAGAACTATCCCCGGCTGAAATCCAGGCGGCAGTGGAGAACTGGCGGGATCAGATCCTGGAAGCTATTTCTCAGCCAGGTCAGCCCCCCTACGCACCCTGGCCGGAGGACAATGAGAAGCCCTATTACACCGACAAGCCGGATTGGGACGCCTTCGGTGCTATGCTGCTGGTGGCCGCCTGCCATACATATGATGAGCCGATGCCCCCCACTGTGGAGAAGGACTGGAACTTCGGGGAGCATCCTCTGGTCGCCCGTCTTGCATCGGACGAGGAGCGGGTGTGGTCCCTGCTGCGTGGGGCAACCTGGTGGCTGCCTCTGGCGGATTCCTTCTTCTTTCAGGCGCCTCTGCCCACCGATAATCAGGCGATGATCGCCACCCTGGGCGGACTGCGGAAGGAGCTGGAGAAGCTGAACCAGCTGGCATGGCAGGCCGATGAGGATACCATTCTGAGCTGGAGCGAAACGGAAGGCTATCCGACAGACGGCATTATTCCCGCGCATGGGAAAATCAGCAGGGCAGATATTCAGGAGCATACCCAGTTTGACACCCAATCCCTGGCCAAGTTTGCCTTCTCCATGTTCTGGAGGGCCATGCGGTTTGCCGAGGAACAGCAGGTGCCCATTTTACTGGATTACTGAGGAGGAATTTTATGGGATATGATGTAAGTTTTCACCCGATTTCACCAGAGGAAATGCGGGAATGGTATTTTACTCCCCTAACCTGGATACGGCAGGGACAGGAGGAAAAGGTGCTGGCCCTTGCCGTACAGCATGGAATCGAAGATTTCTATGCAGAAAAATATCTGGATACCCTGCGGGTTGGGGTTGGAACAGAATCCGACGAGCTGTTTGACAAAAGCCATGGCTTCTATATTGCAGTGATCCAAGGTTTTTTCCGGGATTACTATTACACCAGAGGCAGTGCCTTTTCTTTCCTGGTGGAAGAAAAGCCGGAATATGAGCGGTACTTCACCTCGTGGGATCAAGTGACTCCTGTTTCTTTTCCAAACCCCATGCAGAACCGAATCATCGAAAACTATTGCTCCGGTGTATATCTGTCTCCAGATCAAGTTATGCAGCTTCTCAAAGACATGGAGCAGGACCCCAAAGTGCTTGAAGATCTGGAGGGGATTTGGAGCAATGGACAGATTGCTGTGCTGAAAAAAGCACTTTCTGCCGCTGCAAAATCAGGGGCTGGCCTGTTGGAGGCCACGGATGTGGTGGAACCCAACCCTATCCGCCCCAATGAGAGTACGAGTTATTCCAACCTATACCACTGCGACCGAGATGGGGTGTATCTCTACATGGATGTCGCCAGCAGGCAGATCGCAGATGCCATCAGGAGAAGTGAGGGACAAGTATGAGCAATCAAGTGTTCCAGCAGAACCTGGATGACAAAAGAGGCCCCCAGCCCGGTGGTCCCTATCTTATTCAGCTGCTGTTCAAAGAGCCGGTGCCCATGCCGGACAAAGAAAAAATGACTGCTGTAATGGAAAAACACATCGGATCAGCAGAGTGTTTCTGTTATGACAAGAAAATGGCCGGCTTTGCCGCTCTGGATCATATAGCGGAATTTCAGGACGGCAAGTGCCCGGTACAGCTGATGGTGATGAAGTGCGACAAGTTCAAGGGCAAAGGCTTTGATGCCTTTTTGTTGAGTCAGATGTGGGACTGCCAGGAGGACCGGGAGCGGATCTTCCGGGAGTGCCGGTATCAGGTGGTGGCCACCGATATGCTGGCTGCGGCGCTTCCGGCGCTGGAGCGGGCCAACCTGGACGCCGACTTCTTGGAGGCTCTGGCGGAGCTGTACCCCTCATGCGAAGCATTCTATTTCCAGAACTGCGGCAAGCTGTTTCTGGCGGAGGATGTGCGCTCCCATCAGATTGAGGGCCCGGATCGGTTCATCCGCTTTGGCGTCAATGTCCGATTCTTCAACATTGAGGGTACGGAGGATATGCTCATCGACACGGTGGGCATGAGCACCCTGTTTCTGCCTGACCTCCAGTACCACTTCCATGGCATGGACCCCAACTGGGTGGTAAACCATGCCTACAATGTGGCGTCCTATATTCTGGCCAATGACAACCCTATTCAGGATGGGGAAACCGTAGATGGTGTGGAGAACGGCCAGATGAGCCGGGAGATCCAGTGGAAGTGCCGGTATGAGGACGCCCTGATCCAGCCGGCTCGCCCTGTTCTGGATATCTGTATGGGAGAATTCGCGTCAGGAAACCGTAATTTTGAATAGACTGCCAATGATCTGCAGCTGGGAGGGATCTCCATTGCCTGATAAAAACCGCCCCTTGGCCATTTTTCAATACCTTTGGAATCACACAGATGAGTCCCGCCCAGCCATCATCACCGAGATCCTCGCCTACCTGGAATCCCAGGGCATCCATGCCGACCGGAAAACGGTGGCGGCGGATATCCGGGATCTCCAGGAGGCTGGCTGGGACATCATCTGCAACCGGGGCCGCCAGAACCAGTACTTCATCGGGGACAGAGGGCTGGAACTGGCGGAACTGAAACTCATCATCGACGCGGTGCAGGCCGCCCGGTTCATCTCCCCGCATAAAACAGAGGCCATCGTGGAAAAGCTGACCCAAATGGCCGGCCCTTCCGACCGGGAGGAACTCCACCGGCGGCTGTTTGTCCAAGGAAAAGCCAAAACCACCAACGAGGCAGTCCTATACACCATTGACCTTCTCCATACTGCCATCCGACAGAGGCAGGCGGTAGAGTTTCAATACCTGGAATATACCAGCCAAAAAGAAAAGGTCCCAAAGCATGGCGGCCAATTCTACTGCCTTTCCCCATATGACCTGGTCTGGGACAGCGACCGGTACTATGTGGTTGGCTGGTCGGAAAGCCATGGAAAGGTGGCCAAATTCCGGGTAGACCGGATGCTGCGCCCGGACCTATCGCAGAAGGAATTCCATACTCCACCAACAGATTACAATGTAGAGGTCTACTTCCGCCAGGTGTTCCAGATGTATGACGGAGAGCCTTGTCAGGTAACCCTCCGCTGTGCAGGTAACCTGATGAAGCAGGTCATCGATCGCTTTGGGGAAGATGTGCTGACCAGGGACCTGGGAGACGGCGCCTTTGAAGCAGAGGTTTTCCTCTCCGCCAGCCCCACGTTCTATGCCTGGGTGTTCACCTTCGGCGGGGATATCCAGATCACTGCCCCAGAAACGATCCGGGAGCAGTACCAGCAGATGTTGCAAAACTGCCTGGAAACAGGCAAATAAACCGAAAATTCTTGCAAGGTGGGCGCTAAAACGCCCACCTTTTCTATTTGGCTTGGTTTCCTCTTGTGCGGCAAATCCGCCTCTGGTATACTGAAGCTAAACAGAACGGTTAATTCTGTTTAGACTGGAGGGCAAACGCCATGCGGTATAAAAGCGAGGAAATGAAAGAGAAAATCATTTCGGCCATCGAGTCCTTCTTCCTGGCCCATCGCCGGGCGCCCACCATCACCGAGCTGGTCGGTCTGGCGGGGCTCTCCCGCAGCCGGGTCCACGCCTACCTGAAGGAGCTGGACCTGGAAGGGCGCATCCACTACGACGGAAAGCATCTGGATACGCCGGTGACCCGCAAAGCGGACCCAGCGGTGGAGCTTTCCCCGATTTTGGGAGCGGTCGCCTGCGGCCAACCCCAGTATGCGGAGGAGAACTTTGAGAGCTATGTGCCGCTGCCGACCGTCATTTTTGGTGACTCGGCACACTTCATCCTCCGGGCACAGGGGAATTCCATGGTGGAGGCCGGGATCGAGGACGGCGACCTGGTGGTGGTGCGGAAGCAGCACACCGCCAGAGAGGGTGAGATCGTCGTGGCCCTGGTGGACAACGAAACCACCCTCAAGCGGTTCTATCTGGACCGGGAACGCCACCAAGTGCGGCTTCACCCAGAAAACCGGGAGATGGCGGACATCTATGTGGACCACTGCTATATCCAAGGCGTTGCCCAGCACATCATCAAACAGGTAAAGTGAGAGAAAAGGAGGGTTTGTATGAGGAATTTCCTTTCCCGGGCCGAAGCCGATGAGATCTGCGATGGCCTGATGGAGCGATATCACGAGGAAAAAGGGGTCTCCTGTGTGGATATCGATGGATTTGTAAAAGATGTTCTGCGCTGCCCGGTCTTCTATGAAGCCTTTGCCGAAAAAGACCTGGACAAGATCGGCTTCTGCGGAGACGGGAGTTCCAAGCTCAAAGTCTACCGGGAAGGAAAGCCGGTTTCGGTGGTTTTCCCCAGGGATACCATTGTGCTGGAACGCTACCTTCTCCGGGAAGAGGAGCAAAACCGCCGCCGCTTTACCCTGGCCCATGAAGCGGGCCATGTGCTGACAAACCGGATGGGCGCAGGACAGATGGCCCACTTTCACAGGCCATATGATACCGACCGGGTCTACGCCATCGAGGAGTTGAAGGAACGGCTCTCCATGGCGGAATGGCAGGCCAATACCCTGGCCGCCTCCCTGCTGATGCCCCGCTTCCTGGTCAGGCAGGAACTGGAACGGCATACGGAGGGAAAGTGCCTGCCGGTCTATGGGGAGCGGGTCTTCCGTCCCCAGGAGAAAGCGATCCTCAGCGAGATGGCCCAGGCGATGGGCGTTTCCTATACCGCCCTGGTGATCCGATTGGACAACCTTGGGGTCCTCAGCCATCATCCACTGTCGGAATACCTTTCAAAGGAACTCGGGTTGGGTGGTGATGACGATGCTTTCCTCCAGTGAACGGGAGCGGCGGCAATACTTCGCAGAACTCTCCCGAAAGGAAGCAGAGCAGCTGACAGAGCGGACCCTCTACTGCCCCAACTGCGGCTACAAGATCGGGGTCGTCTACTCCGACCTGAGCGGCCACATGACTGCCAAGTGCCAAAAATGCAAAACCATTTCGGTGCTGAACCTGGCGTACTTCCGCCGGCAGCGCCGGAGGTGGAGAAGGTAACCATATCAAAATTAAATAAAAACATTCTTACTCAAATCGAGCAAGCGGAGCCGGTTCCATAGGACCGAAGACTACCAAGCGCCGTGTGAGGTCAGAAAACAGGATTTTTCTGTTTTCTGATTTCCACGGCGCTTTTTGCTGCCCGATTTGCCTCGCACGGAAGATGAGAGTCCCCGCTCGGCTTGCCGGGAAAGGACTCTCTGATGTACCTGCGAGGCTGGCAAGCCGCTGTAGCGGCCTATCCCTGACCCCTGGCTCAGACCAACCAACCACCGTCTGAACCAGGAGAAAGGGACTATGAAAGAGAAAATTAACCGTAAAGAAACGAAAATCTACACCATTCCTGTTGAGAGGACCCGCATACAGGTGACCCGTGAAGTCTATCAGGCGTACTACGGCTTCGAACGCCATCTGCGGACCCTGGAGGAAAAGGATACCCGCAACGGCACCGTCCGGTACAGCGATCTGGACACCGAGGAAACCCTGGGTGAGGAAATGATCCCTGACTTGGATGCTCCCGCCGTGGAAACAGCTGCGGTCACCCATGTGATGCGGGAGGCGCTCCGGGAAGCGTTGATTAGTCTGTCTGAAGCAGATCTCAGGCTGATCCAAATGCTTTTCTATGAGGGGAAAACCATCCGGCAAGCCGCTCAAACACTCGGTTTACCGACCATGACCATTCACTACCGCAAGGAGCAGGCTTTGAAAAAATTGAGAAAATTGTTGGAAAACTGAAAAAAGTTTCGTACAACCCCCTTCTGAACTCGGCTTAATAGTGAGGGGCTTTTTAGAGGCCCTGCCTGAACTTTGAAAACCGAATACCCAGCGACTGAATAACATCAGCGGACCGGCCCCGAGAGGGGGCAAGCGATGGGTCGGATGCGCCAAGACCCGCCTGTGCAGGAAGTACCTGCATCAAAGACGGCCAACAAGACGGCGAGCGGTCCCCATCCATCCCAAAGCAGCACTGGCAAGCTGTTTCGCCATGACCCGATCCGCCTACAATGGTACCCCTGCCCAGCCACAGACTCAACCAATGGGGGCAGCTCGGAGAGATCCTCGGAGGGGTGAAAGTCCCGGAGTGTGCCGCCAGGCACAGTTCAGCCGCTGCCCGCTGCTTGGGGGACGGGAAGAATACCAGGCGCTGCAATCAAGAAAAACCAGGCCGGTCCTCTTTTCCAATACGGAATCACACCCGAAGGCCGGCCTGATACATACCCGGACAGGAAGGAGGAAAGCCATGGATCGGTCGGAGAGGACAGTCCACCGGGGAGAGATTTACTACGCAGACCTCAATCCGGTGGTCGGGTCCGAGCAGGGCGGCATCCGCCCGGTGCTGATTTTGCAAAATGAGGTGGGCAACTGGTTCAGCCCCACCGTGATCGTAGCCGCGATGACTGCCAAGGGCAGCAAAGTGCATTTACCCACTCATGTGCCTGTGGGCACAGACAGCGGCCTCCGGCGGCCCTCCATTGTGCTGGCGGAGCAGGTACGGACGATAGACAAATCCCGGTTGCTGGAACGGGTGGGGATGCTTTCCCCAGAGAAACAGGAACAGGTGGATCGGGCATTGCGTATCAGCTTTGCCCTTTCTCCACAGAGAGAGGAGGAACCGGAATGGACGCAAGAGGAATCATCGATTACTATGGGATGCTCCGGCTTTTGAAAGCCCTGGAGGACCACGGCTTTACCGAAAAGGAACTGAAGCGGGTTGCGGCCCGGCTGGAGGCGGAACTGGAAGCGGATCTCCGCCTTTCCGCATCGAAACAAGCGGCGTAAAATGCCCGATCCTCGCCGGATTTGAGGCGAAATCTTTGTTGGGTTTCCCACTCGGGTTGGCATAGCTATTGAAGAAAGGTTGTGGTATGTTGTATTGCTGATAGGAGGTGAGAGCGATGGGAGAAAAGCCGATGGTGGAGGGCAGCCTGGCCAAAAAGCAGCCCCGGGTCATCGTCATCGAGGCGGACAAGGAGCTCCGTCCGAAGAAACTGCGGGTAGCAGCTTATGCCCGGGTCAGTTCCGATTCCACCGACCAGCTGAACTCCTTCATGGCTCAGGTGCGGTATTACACCACCTACATCACCTCCAGGGAGGAGTGGACCTTCGTCGACCTCTATGCCGACGAAGGAATCACCGGCACCTCTGCCGAGAAGCGCACTGAGTTTCAGCGGCTCATTGCCGATTGCAAGCGCGGCCTCATCGACAAGGTGCTCTGCAAATCCATCTCCCGTTTTGCCCGCAACACCACCGATTGTCTGGAAACCATCCGGTTGCTGAAGGGCCTCGGGGTAGGCGTCTGCTTTGAGGAACAGAACATTGACACGGCCCAGATGAGCGGGGAACTCCTCACAGCCATCTTCGCTGCCATCTCCCAGAAGGAGAGCGAAAGCATCTCTCAAAACACCCAGTGGGGCAATCAGCGCAGGATGGCGAATGGGACCTACTGCTCCCCCACCCTTCCCTATGGTTACCGGAGAGAAGGGAAAGCCTGGGTCATAGAACCCCGGGAGGCAGAGATCGTTCGAGGAATTTTCCACGAATATCTGTCCGGCGGGAACCTGGCCGAAATTGCCGCAAGGTTAAACCGGGAGAATGTCCCCAATAAGCTGGGAAAAACACAGAAGTGGTGCATCCGCTCGGTCGCCTACATCCTCTCCAACGAGCGGTATATTGGGGATTCCTGCTGGCAAAAGACTTATACGCTCCGATCCTTCCCGCCCAAAAGTGTCAGGAATCACGGGGAGCGGGAAAAATACTATGTGCGGGATACACACCCGCCTATTGTGGAACGGGAACTCTTTGAACAGGTCCAGGCATTGATCCATGCCCGACGGGAGAGCCGTCTTTCCCGCGGATATCACCCGACGGTCTTTCACCAGAAAATGACCTGTGGGCATTGCGGCAGCGGTTTTCACAGAAGGCTCTGCCGAGGGGTCACCTACTGGGAATGTACGGGGCACACAAGTGATTCTCAAACCTGCCCCATCGTTCAGATCCCCGAGCAGGAGATCCAATCCGCCTTCTTACGGATCTACCACCGCCTTCGGATGGATGGCATCCCCGTCCTGGAACAGCTTGCCGCTAACTGCCGGAAGATCCGGGAACAGAAATACCTCTGGCGGGTGGACATTGTGGAACTCAACAAGCAAATAGGAAACCTGATGGATCAGAATCACATACTGGCCGAGATGCAGAAGCACGGCCTTGTGAATTCTGATTTTTTTCTGTCCCAAACAAACGAGATCGCCCGAAAACTCCGGGAAGCCCAGGCGCAGAAGGAACGCCTCCTGTCGGCGGACCAGGACCAGACCTTGGAGCAGACCAGGAAACTGATAGAGGCGCTGGCCTCTATGCCGGAATTCCTCCCCGAGTTTGATGAGGCCATCTTTTTGGACCTGGTGGAGCGGATCATCGTAGAGAGCAACACCACCCTCTGTTTCCGACTGAAAAACGGTCTGGAACTGCGGGAAACCATAGAAAGGACGGTGCGCTGATGAAAAACCGGAAGCTGCCCTTCGGCTATGAACTGCGAATGGGCAAGGTGTGTATCAAGGCATCAGAGGCCGAGGTAGTTCAGAAGATCTTCCGCTCCTATCAGGAGGGCGCTTCCTACAATCGGATCGCAGGGTTCCTTGGCAGCCAACCGGTGTCCTATCGGGAAGACGGCCAGCCCTGGAACAAGAACATGGTAGCCCGTATCCTCCAGGATGAGCGGTACACCGGGATGGACGATTTCCCTCCGATGATTGAGACAGGACTTTATCAGGCCGTTCAAACCAGGCGCCCGAAAACAGGAGGATCGCCAGAGAACGCCAAGGAACTGCGTCTGCTGCGGGATCTGGTGGTATGTGCCCATTGCGGCACTCCGATGGCCAGAAATCAGCGGGACAACTGGACCTGCCCGCAGTGCGGCGGCCCTCCGGTCAAAAAAACAGGGACGGAGCTGCTGGCGGATCTCCAGCGCCTGCTGACGCCCTATACCCGGCACCCGGAGAAGATCCAGGCGCCTCCATACCGGCCCCGGGAGCATCGTGATCTGGAACTCCGCCTGGAGCAAGCCATGACCTCAGTCAACGAGGCCGAACAACCGGCCTACCAAGCCGCCCTTGCCCTGGCTGCTGCACAGTTAACAGATATCGGGCCGGAGCGGTATGAGAGTGCCCGCATCCGCCGCCTGCTGGAGAGGAAATGTCAAACGGATCTTACTCCCACCTTGATCCGGCAAATCACGGCTAAAATCCTGCTTGGTCCGACCGGAGCCATAGCAGTGAAGTTGAAAAACGGACAGATCCTTGGAAAGGAGCCACAATCATGACCGAAACCGTACCGAAAATCACCATAATCCCGGCAAACCCGGAGGTAAAAGGAAGGGCAGTAAAACGGCAGCTCCGCGTTGCCGCCTACTGCCGGGTATCCACCGATGACGAGGAACAGCTCACCAGCTACGAGGCCCAAAAGACCTACTACACCGACAAGATCATGGGGAATCCCGATTGGACGATGGCCGGTATTTTTGCGGATGAGGGGATTACCGGCACCTCCGCCGCCAAGCGCCCGGAGTTTCTCCGGATGATCCGTCTTTGTCGGCAGAGGAAAATAGACCTGATCCTGGTAAAATCCATCTCCCGCTTCGCCCGCAACACGGTGGACTGCCTCAACTACATCCGGGTTTTAAAAGAATTGGGCATCGCGGTGATCTTCGAAAAGGAGAACATCAATACCATGGACTCGGAGAGCGAAATGCTCATCACCATGATGGGAGCCTTTGCCCAGGCGGAGAGCGAATCCATCAGCCACAATGTGCGCTGGGGTATCCGCCAGGCCATGCGGGAAGGCCGGGCGACGGTTCAGTACAAAAACCTCTACGGCTATGGGAAGGACGAAGAAGGAAATCCATACGTCATCCCCGAAGAAGCGGAAGTGGTCCGACGGATCTACAAAGGCTTCCTGCAGGGACAGAGCATCCGGCAAATCAAGGGCTGGCTGGATGCGGAGGAAATCGTCCCCAGAAAGGGCAAGGAATGGTCCCTCTCCACCATTGAGAATATCTTAAAGAGCGAGAAGTACTGCGGGGATGTGCTGCTGCAAAAGACCTTCATCAGCGACTGCATCAGCCGGAAGGTCATCAAAAATGTGGGGCAGCTTCCCATGTACCTCATCCAGGACCACCACGAGGGGATCGTCAGACGGGAAACCTACCAGGCGGCCCAGGCGGAATTTGCCCGGCGCAGTTCCCGCCGGTCCCCTAACAAGCGGGCGGCGGCCACCGGGCTCTCCAGCTACACCTCCCGGTATGCCCTCAGCGACCGGCTGGTCTGCGGAGAGTGCGGCACCCTCTACCGCCGCTGTACCTGGACCCGCAAGGGTGGGAAAAAGATCGTCTGGCGGTGCAGCAGCCGGCTGGACTATGGCAGCAAATACTGTAAGGACTCCCCCACGATGGAGGAAGGGCCGCTCCAGCAGGCGATCCTAAGGGCCCTCAATTCGGTGATGGGACCCAAAGAGGTGCTCATAGAGCGCATTGGAAACGCCATCCGCCAGGAGATGGCCCCCAAAACGGACGACTTCCAGACCCTGACCGAGATCGACCGATCCCTGGAGGAACTGCAGAGCCGGTTCCAGGCCCTCCTCGAGGAAGTGCAGAACTGCGGCGGGGACTTTCTGTCCTATCAGGAGGAGTTCATGGCCATCAACGAACAGATGACCACCCTCCAGACGAGGCGCGTCCAGCTGCTGGAGGTCCAGCAAGCGGACCTGGCGATCACCGGAAAGCTCCAGGAAGCGGAATCGCTGCTCGCTGGTACTCCTGCGGAGATCACCGAGTGGGATGAATCCCTGGTCCGGCAGACGGTGGAAACGGTGAAGGTCCTCTCGGCCCACGAGATCTTAGTCTGCTTAAAGGGTGGGATGGAGATCCGGGAAAAAGTGGGAGGATAACGGGAAATCCAACAAGTCGAAGGGCGGTTTGCCGCCCTTTTTGCGTCTTACATAGCATTCAGAAAGGAGGAAAGCCATGAATATCCGTAAACCGGTGGACTATACCGATTTGTATGCTCAGTTGGAAACAGCCTTGTGCCGGAATAAAAACCAGATGGATCAGTATGCCGCCATCGGGAAGGCTGTTGCCCTGCGGCCAGAAAAGGGCGCGGCGGTGGCTGCCGCCGATTACCTTCGGGAAACCCACCCGGAGTTTTCCGGCTTTTCTCCCAGGAACCTGCGCCGGATGCGGGCCTTTTATCAGACCTATGGGAACCATCCCGACCTGCTGAAACTGGCGATGCGGATTGGCTGGACCCGCAATGTGCTGATCCTGGAAGCGGATCTGACCTTAGAGGAACGGGCCTGGTATCTGAACGCTGCCCTGCGGTTTGGGTGGACGAAGACTACTCTGAAAGAAAGGTTGGCGGAATCCGCCCATTTGAGTGAAGCCGCCCTCGATGATTCCCAGCCTTTGTGGTATACTAAAGGCAGTGAAACTGCTGGCCGGGAAAGGAGGGAACCGAGCGTGAAAGAGAAGGAGAAGTGCTACATCTGCTGCGACCTCAAGAGCTTTTACGCCTCGGTGGAGTGCATCGAACGAGGGCTGGACCCTCTGACCACCAACCTGGTGGTGGCGGACCAGCGCCGCACCGAAAAAACCATCTGCCTGGCGGTGACCCCCTCCCTGAAAGCTTACGGCATCTCCGGGCGGGCGCGGCTCTTCGAGGTGGTGCAGCGGGTCGGAGAGGTCAACGCCCAGCGGAAGCGGCAGGCTCCTGGCCGGGCGTTCACCGGTTCCTCCTGGAACGACCCGGAGGTGCGGGAAAATCCTTCCCTAGCCCTGGACTACATTGTAGCTCCGCCCCGGATGGCCCATTATATTGAATGGAGCACCCGGATCTACGAGGTGTACCTTAAGTATGCTGCTCCGGAGGACATCCATGTCTATTCCATTGACGAGGTGTTTATCGACGCCACCAGCTACCTTCAGACCTTCCGAATGACCGGACGGGAATATGCCCGGGCCATCATCCTGGACATTCTGAAAACCACCGGCATCACTGCCGCGGCTGGGATTGGGCCAAATCTCTACCTGGCCAAAATCGCCATGGATATCGAAGCCAAGCATGTGCCCGCCGATGAATATGGGGTACGAATCGCTGAACTTGACGAAATGAGCTACCGGCAGAAGCTGTGGACCCACCGCCCCCTCACTGACTTCTGGCGGGTGGGCAGGGGCTACGCCGCCAAACTGGAGGCTCACGGCCTTTACACCATGGGGGACATCGCCCGGTGCTCTATCGGAAGATCGGACGAAGTCCACAACGAGGAACTCCTTTACCGTCTCTTCGGGGTCAACGCAGAGTTACTCATCGACCACGCCTGGGGTTGGGAGCCCTGCACCATCGCGGATGTGAAGTCCTACAAGCCGGAGAACAAGAGCATCGTATCCGGCCAGGTGTTGCAATGTCCCTATGGATTTGAAAAGGCCCGGCTGGTGGTGCGGGAGATGGCGGACGCCTTGGCACTGGATCTGGTGGATAAGGGGCTGGTCACCAACCAGCTAACCCTCACAGTGGGATATGATATTGAGAACCTCAATGACCCGGAACGCCGGAGGGCCTATGCCGGGCCGGTGACCACCGACCCTTATGGGCGCAAGATCCCCAAACATGGCCACGGCACGGCAAACCTGGAGGGCTACACCTCCTCCGCCAGCGACCTGCTGGAGGCCGTTTCCGGCCTGTATGACCGGGTGGCGGACCCCGGCCTGCTGATCCGGCGGCTGACCATCAGCGCCAACCGCCTGCTGGACGAAATCTCCGCACGGGAAAAAGAAGCACCGGAACAGCTGGATTTGTTCACCGACTATGCTGCCCAGCAGAAGCAGGCCGAAGAAAAGGCCGCCGCCCACGCGAAGGAGCGCAAGCTCCAGGAGGCGATGCTGGGGGTGAAAAAGCGGTATGGAAAAAACGCCATCCTCAAGGGAATGAACCTGGAAGAAGGCGCCACCGCAAAGGACCAGAATGAAAAGATTGGAGGGCACCAGGCATGACGGGCCCCTATGACGATATTCTCCATCTGCCCCATCCCACCTCGAAAAGGCACCCTCGGATGCCCATTGCAGACCGGGCGGCACAGTTTTCCCCCTTTGCCGCCCTCACCGGCCACGGGGCCGCCATCGAGGAAACCGCCCGTGTCACCGACCGAAGGATCGAGCTGGATGAGGACGCCAAAGAACAGCTGGACCAGACGCTGCAGCTCCTGCTGGAGCGGATAGATGAACAACCGGAGATCACCGTCACATGGTTTTCACCGGACAAGAAAAAAGCCGGTGGTCAATACCATACTGCCACGGGAAAACTCAAGAGGATCGATTCCCGGGAGGGCAGACTTACTCTGACGGATGGAAACCAGATTCCTTTAGAGGATTTATTGGAAATAAGGAGTGAAAGCTTTCAGGATGATCCTTGATATTAGCCTTCCCCATGGGATAGGAGATCTAAACTGACCGCCCCTGCCAAAAAAGGCTCCCGGGCGACTGAATTCAGTCGCCCGGGAGCCTTTTCCGTTTCACGTCGGCCGCGCGGGGACCGCGTCATGCGGTCCCTTTTTTGCTCTTTTTCCCCGGTGCGAGCGAGAGCAGCGCCCCGAGCAGGATGCCCGCGGCGGCGGGCGGCACCCAGCCGAGTCCAAGTCCCGCAAGGGGGATGCCCTTCATCGCGGGGGTGAGGAGGGGGATGGAGAGATGGGCGTCCGCGAGCGCGTAGAGCACGCTGGCGGTCGCGGTGAAGAGGATGGCGACGGGATAGATCTTCCCGAGCGGAGCGATCCAGCGGTGGAAAAAGGAGAGCAGGATGAGCACGATCGCCACCGGATAGATCGCGCCGAGCACGGGAACCGAGACGGCGAGGATCTGGTTGAGACCGAGGTTGGCGATCGCCATGCTCACGAGCGCGAAGAAGAGTGCCCACCAGCGGTAGGAGACGCGCGGGAACAGCTCATGGAAGTACTCGCTGCAGCAGCTGATGAGGCCGATGCAGGTGTTGAGGCAAGCGATGACGAAGACGGCGGCGAGCAAAACGCTCCCAAAGGGCCCGAAGAGGGCGGAGACGAGCCGGGTGAGGGCCTCCGCACCGTTTTGGCTGCCGGGGAACGCGCTCCCCGAAAGGGCGCCGATATGGGCGAGCATGGCGTAGACGGCCAGCAGGACGGCGCCGGCGAGCCAGCCGGCACGGACGGTGCCGCGCACGACGGCGCCGTCGTCCGTAACGCCGCCCGCGCGGATGTTGAGGGCGATGACGATGCCGAAGTTGAGCGCGGCGATCGTGTCCATCGTCTGGTAGCCGACAAGAAACCCCTGCACCGCAGGGTTGGACGCGTACGCGTCCGTCACCGCGCCGTACCCGCCCGGGGGCCGCAGGGCGCAGCCCAGAAAGATGACGAGGATGAGCAGCAGCAGGGTGGGACAGAGGACCTTGCCCAACCGGTCGGTGAGCTTTTCCGGCTTGAGGGCGAGCAGGAGCGCCACGCCGAAGAAGAGGGCGGAGTAGCCGAGCTGAAGGGGTCCGAACGGTGCGTCCGGCTGGAGGAAGGGGGAGACGGCCATTTCAAAGGAGGTGCTGGCGGTGCGGGGAATGGCGAGGCAGGGCCCGATGGAAAGATAGATGAGCATCGTATAGACGGCAGCAAAGCGCGGATGCACCCGTCCGGCCAGCCGGGAGAGCCCGCCCGACCGCGCCACGGCGACCACCCCGAGGATGGGGAAGCCGATGGCGCTGAGCGCGAACCCGGCCATGGCGGGCCAGGTGCTTGTCCCGGCCTGCGCGCCGAGAAAGGGCGGGAAGATCAGGTTCCCCGCCCCGAAGAACATTGAAAAAAGGGTGAACCCCACCAAAAGCAATCGTTTTCCCCGCAGCTGCATGACATCCTCCCCGTTCCTTGAAAATCACCGTTTTCATTTTATCATGCATAGCGGGCGCTGGCAATGTGAAAACACTCCATACCGGCCCGCTCCCGCTGCCGGGACCCGGGGCCGCGGGGGTTCCCGCGGCCCCGGTTGCGGCGGTCAGGCGTCGGGGTAGGGGCCGATGCGTGTGATCGTCAGGTAAGCGTTGCGGTAATCGGGCGTAGCGGGGAGGGATACGGGGGTGTTGTTGTCGGCGGCCGCGACGTGCAGGCCCACCCATGTCTGCGCGCCCAGCCGGCTGATGATCGAGCCGCTCACCATCGTGTTCGCCGTGAGCGGGACCCGCCCGGCCACGTCGTACCCGCCGGGCGTAAAGGAGACGGTGCAGTACCCCGGCGTACCCGTCGTCGCGCGCACGCCGTATTCGATCAGGTAGAGCCCCGCGATCCCGGCGATGAGGTTCTGGCGGTTGTTGGAAAGGGAAAAATTGTGCAGGCTGCCCGTCTGGTCGAAGGTGACCAGACCGTAGTTGGGCCCGTTGAAGGTCTGGGCGTCGTGACTCGAAAGGGAAGCCGCCGCGCCGATGACCGGCCCGGTCGGCCCCGTCGCACCAGTGGGCCCCGTCGCGCCGGTCGGTCCCGTCGGCCCCGTGGCTCCGGTGGGTCCGGCCGGACCTGTCACAGAAGCGCCTGCCGCGCCCGTGGGGCCGGTGCCGCCTGTGGCGCCCGTCGCGCCGGTAGCTCCTGTGACACCGGTAGGCCCGGTGGGGCCGGTTGTACCTGTCACAGAAGCGCCTGTCGCGCCCGTGGGCCCCGTGGGGCCGGTACCGCCCGCAGGCCCCGCCGCGCCCGTGTTTCCGGTGGGTCCCTGCGGACCTGCCGGTCCGGTTATACCCGCAGGTCCCGTGACACCCTGTGCGCCGATGGGCCCCTGCGCGCCGACGGGTCCCTGCGGGCCAGCTGGTCCGGTGGCGCCGGCGGGTCCCGACGGTCCGGTCGCCCCGGTGTTCCCCTGCGGGCCGGCCACTCCCGTGTTCCCGGTGGGCCCTGTCAAGCCGGGAAGCCCCATGGGCCCCATCGGACCCGTGGGTCCCTGCATGCCCGGCTGCCCCACAGGCCCGGCGGGTCCGGTATTTCCCCTTGGTCCCGTGGGTCCGGCTGGCCCCGTGGGCCCCGTGGGCCCGCAGCAGGAGGGCCGGCCGCAGCCGGGACAGTGGTATTCGTTTGAACGTTCGGTTGTCATATGCGTTCATCCTTTTCAGGGAAAAATCCCAATGTTCTCTCTCCATTTTATTCAGGGAGCGGGGATGCCGTTCCGGTCTCCGCCCGGTCAAAAATGCCGGATGGCTTTCGATGGATTCCATTCGTTTTTTACCGCGTTCGGGCTCCTCCGGAAAAAGTAAAAACCCCCAAAAGGGACTAATTGTTTTGCGGCTGTCCACTTTGCTCTCCGGATTCGGTTTTGCGCGTGTTTTTTCACTCGTTCCCGGCGGCCTGCGGCGGCGCTGTGACCGGAGGCGGGTCCGCGGATACCGCCCGCGGACGGTTTCGCGGGCCTCGGGGATATCCTGTTCAGGGATTAAATCCCATTGGATTTCATACGAATTTCAGGGAAACGGGTACGTGATTAAGGGCGGAATCCCGCAAAAAAGGCCGCGTGAAAACCTTTTGGGTTTTTACGCGGCCTTTTGGTCACAAATTTTAAAGATTCCAAATTGGAAAATGAAAAATAAATTACAAAGCGCATTTGGACATTTTGTTCTTTACGGGGGCGGTTGGAAAAATTCTCAAAAAGTACACGATATGAAATAGGTAGAATTCCCAGTAAAATATTATTAGTTCTGAATAATATTAGTATATATAGGAAAATACTGTTAAAAGTATAGCACATAAAGATCCATATTACAATAGAAATTGTTCATAAAATCTTAAAATTTCTTGACTAATTGGGTCACAAAAAGTGTACCTTTTGTGACATTTTTGGGACTTATAAGCGGTAACGAACGGAGGGCGGGCGGATGAAAGCCGCGATCAGACAGTATTCCGGCAACATCCCGGTGACGATCGTTAACGTCAATACGATTTTAGAGTGTGTGGTTCGCCGCCGTTCGGGCGGCGGAAGCCTTACGGAGGCCGTTCCCCTGAGAATCGTTCAGGGTGAATTGCATAACGGTTGCTTTACGGAAAAGATTCCGTTTACCGGGTTCCACGACCTGGTCATGAAACTGGACGCCCTGCTGGATCATTTGGCATTTCCCCAGCGGGACACCGCGCTCAGATCCTTTGGAAAGAATGGAATCAGGCGCTACCATCAGATGAAAGAGGACCTGCTTCCCCGGCTGGAACAACCATGGAACGAACGGGTGATGCAGGAAGGCTGGGGCAGCTGCGCGACCTTCTCGGTGCATGTGTACGCACGGCAGAACAGCAGCTGGCAGGGAACGGTCCGCTGGCTGGAGGCGAAGGAGGAACGGAAGTTCCGAAGCGTGCTGGAGCTCAGCTACCTTTTGGAGAGCGCGCTGGATTTGGGACCTGAGAATCAAACGTCTGTTTAAAATATGGAATCGTTAAGGCATGGAGGGAATCAGGAATGAAGTCGCAGGGATGGGAAAAGAGAATGGGTTGGAGAAAGCATACGGCGCTGCTTTTGGCGGTGCTGATGCTGATGAGTACGATCCCGGTCTTTACATACGCGGAGGATATCGTCGGGGGAGCTTCCGGAGAGGGAAGCGCGCCGGCGAGCGAAGCCGCGCCCGCGGAGGAGAGCAAACCGGGTGGGGAGCAGCCTCCCGAAAGCGGGTCCGCAAGCGGCGAAAGCCCGTCCGAGGAGCGGCGCCACAACGAGGACG
>NZ_JANFZX010000049.1:0-22010 GCF_024461615.1 Anaerotruncus sp. DFI.9.16 | reverse complement strand
GGGGCGCTTTTGAAAAAGCGCCCCACGACCCCGAAAACTTTTGTCTCATCAGACACGGCCGCGGCAAAGCGCCGCGACAGGCTTCCTTTCAAAAAAGCCGTTACTTCAACAACCCGCTGCTCTTTATCGCCTCGATTGCCCGACGCATCTCGGGCTCGTCCTGGACGAGCGCGATGCGCAGATACCCCCGGCCGGAGGGGCCGAAGGCGCTGCCGGGGGTCATGAGCACGCCGGTTTTGGCGAGCAGCTCCTGGGCGAACGCCTGGTCGTCGGTCCGGCCCCCGGGAAGCTTGGCCCAGACGAACATCGTGGCGCGGGACCGCTCGACCGGCCAGCCGATCGCGGTGAGGCCGTCGCAGAGGATGTCGCGCCGGTCCTGGTAGGCGCGGCGGGTCGCGGCGACGCACGACTGGTCGCCGGTGACCGCGGCGATGGCGGCCTTCTGGACGGGCAGGAACATGCCGTAATCCATGTTCGACTTGAGGGTGGAGAGCATCGACACGACCTCGCGGTTGCCGATGCAGAAGCCGACCCGCGCGCCCGCCAGCCCGTAGGTCTTGGAGAGGGAGTTGAACTCGACGCCGACCTCCTTCGCGCCCGGAAAGCGCAAAAAGCTGCCGCAGCTCTCGCCGTCGAAGACGAGCTCGCTGTAGGCGTTGTCGTGCAGCACGATGATGCCGTATTTCCGCGCGAACGCGATCAGGTCGAGATAGAAGCTGTCGGGCGCGATGGCGGTGGTGGGGTTGTTCGGATAGGAGACGACCATCAGCTTGGCCGCGCGTGCGACCTCCTCGGGGATCTCCGCAAGGTCGATGATGTATCCGTTCTCCCGCCGCTGGGGCATGTACCAGAGCTTCGCGCCCGCGATGAGCGGCCCGCCGCCGAAGACGGGATAGCAGGGATCGGGCACGAGCACCGTCTCCCCCTCGTCCACGACCGAAAGCGCGATGTGCGCGAGCCCCTCCTGCGAGCCGAGCAGCGAGACGACCTCACGGCGCGGGTCGACCTCCACGCCGTACCGCCGCCGGTACCACGCCGCCACCGCGTCCTGGAGCTCGGCGGTGTCGCTGATCGCGTAGACATAGTTGCCCCTGTCCTGCGCGGCGGAGACCAGCGCGTCGATGACGTGCTGCGCGGGCGGGATGTTGGGGGTGCCCACGCTCAGGTCCACCACATGCCTGCCCTGCGCGAGCTGCTCCTTCTTCATGCCCAGCAGCACCGAAAAGATGCCCTCGCCGAAACGGTCCATGCGTTTTGCAAATTCCACGTCTCTTTTCCCCTTTTCACGTCCGTATACAGCCTTCATTTTAACATATTCTGGCCGATTTGCAACCCTCAGGACGCTGCCTCCCCGGCGATGACGCCGAGCGTCGCGCCGGGATAGTAGTGCGCGAGGATCTCGTCGAAGGTGGCGCCCTGCCGCGCCAGATAGTCGGCGCCGTACTGGGAGAGCCCCACCCCGTGTCCGTAGCCCCGCACGGTAAAGGTGAAGGACGCGCCGTCGCAGGCGACCGTGAAGTCGGAGGAGCGCAGGCCGAGCAGGCTTCGGAGCTCCTTGCCGTGGATGACCCGGTCCCCCGCCGTCATGCCGGTGACGTAGCCCCCCTCCGAGCGTTCGGTCACCTTGAGCCACCCGGCCGGGTCCTCCCCGAGCGAGATGTCCGGCCAGGCGTTTTGCAGCTTTTCCGCCACCTCCTGCACCGGGAACCGTTCGGTCGTCTCATAGTCGGGCGCGAGGGTGTCCCCAAAGCTCTCGACCGGCACGAGGTAGGGCTCGCTGCCCGTCCACACGTTGGAGGCGTCCTCGGTGGTGCCGCTGCTCATCGAGTGGTAGGCCGCCACGATCGGCTCCCCCTCCCAGGTGAGCAGGTAGGGACACGCCTCGTCCGCCGCGCCGCAGATCGCCTTCCAGTAGGCGTCCGCCAAATCGCCGTACCGCGCGCGAAAGAGCTTTTCGGTCGTGAAACTCTTCCAGCCCTGCGGGTCGGCGGAGAAGTCCGCCCCCTTGAGCGACTCGTCGGGCGCGGCGCGGTTCTGCTCCCGCAGGCGCAGCGCGTAGGTGTGCGCCGCCACCGCCTGCGCCTTGAGCGCCTCGGGGTGGAAGGTCGGCGGCATCTCGGCCGCGAGCGCCCCGCGCACATAGTCCCGCGCGCTCACCTCGAACACCTTCCCCGTCCGATCGTCCAGGATCCGGAAGCCGTCGTCCGCCACCGTCACCGCGGGGGTTGTCCCGGAGGACGCCGCGGGCGCGGGCGGGTCCGTTTCGGGCGCGGCCTGTCCCGTCCCGGCGGGCGCGGACGCCCGCGGCACGGATGCATCTTCCCGGGGAGAATGCTGCACCATGTCCACATTTCCCACAAGCGCCAAAAGGGGGATCAGAAACATCAAAAGGGCGAATACCAGCCCTGCCGCCACCCTGAACCGCATTGCACTTCCTCCTGTTTATGCAAGATTTCTATTTGAAAATTTCATTTTTGCCGCTTTTCGGCGGAAACGTCTATTGACTTTCACACGTTACCGGAATACAATATGAGGTAACGCCCACCGGGCATCTGTGTGGAAAGAGGAAAGGAGCGCTCCCGTTATGTACGGCAAAACGCCTGCTGCACCCAATGAGCAGCTCAATCAGGATATTCAATTACTATGCGGCGAGTACGCGCGGTATAACGGTTTCGACGAGGAACTGTGCAACAAATTCGGCGTCAAGCGCGGCCTGCGCAACGCGGACGGCACCGGCGTGGTCGCCGGGATCACGCAGGTCTGCAACGTCCACGGCTACCTGCTCAGCGAGGGGGAAAAGCTGCCGATCGACGGCGAGCTCACCTACCGCGGCTACAGCATCACCGACCTGATCGCGGGCGCGCAGGCCGAAAACCGCTACAGCTGCGAGGAGACCGCCTGGCTGCTGCTGCTCGGCTTCCTGCCCACCGGCGCGCAGCTCAACCGCTTTTCGGAGATCCTCGCGGACAACCGCGAGCTGCCCGAGAATTTCACCGAGGACATGATCATGAAGGTCGCGAGCCCCAACATCATGAACATGCTCGCGCGCTCGGTGCTCGCGCTCTACACCTACGACCCCCGGCCGGACGACTACTCGATCGAAAACGTCATGCGCCAGTCGATCGAGCTGATCGCGCGGATGCCGTCGATCATGGCGGCGGCCTACCAGGTGAAGAAGCGGGTGTACGACGGCCGCTCGATGTATTTACATAATCCCAACCCCGAGTTTTCCACCGCGCAGAACATCCTGCGGATGCTGCGCTCGGACAAACAGTTCACCGAGGAGGAGGCCCACCTGCTCGACCTCTGCCTCACGCTGCACAGCGAACACGGCGGCGGCAACTGCTCCACCTTCGCGGTGCGGGTGCTCACCTCCGCGCAGACCGACACCTACTCGGCCATCGCGGCGGGCATCGGCGCGCTCAAGGGCCCCCGCCACGGCGGCGCGAACCACAAGGTGATCGAGCAGCTCGAATACCTCAAGGCGAACGTCTACGACTGGGACGACGACAACGAGATCCGCGAATACCTGCGCAGGGCCGTCGCCGGGGAGGCGGGCGACCGCTCGGGGCTCATCTACGGGATGGGGCACGCGGTCTACACGAAAAGCGACCCGCGCGCCCGGGTGCTCAAGCAGAACGCGATGAAGCTGGCCAAGGGCACCGATTACGAGGGCGAGTTCCGCCTGCTCGACGCGGTCGAGCGGCTGGCGCCCGACGTGTTGCGGGAGAAGTGGGGCAGCGACCGGACCACCTGCGCCAACGTGGACCTCTATTCGGGGCTGGTCTACCGGATGCTGCGCATCCCCGACGAGCTGCACACCCCCCTCTTCGCGATCGCGCGCACGGCGGGCTGGTGCGCCCACCGGCTGGAGGAGCTCTCGACCGGCAAAAAGATCATCCGTCCCGCCTACAAGTCGATCGTCGGCGCGCACTCCTACGTCCCCCTCGCGCAGCGCGGCTGAACCGGTCACCAAATTTTTCGGAGCTGAGGCATCCGATCATCGATTTTACAGGAGGCAAGGATTATGAACGAAGCAAAACTGGAAAAGCAGAAGCAAAATCTGGTGGAATTGGGCGTCATGGACCCGTCGGACACCCTGGTCGACTATTTGCAGGCGAGCTACGTGGAGCGGCTGGTCGGAAAGATGGGCGCCTGGAAGCAGGGGTGGGCCTACTTCACGGAGGAGCGGCTGATCGTTTTGACCGGGCTTCTGGCCGACAACATCGTCGTCCCCTACCGGAACATCCGGGAGCTCGGGAAATGCTCCCAATCCCTCATTCCAATCGGCATCACGATCACCTACGAGGACATGGAGTCCGGCAAGCTCGTCACCGACAAGATCTCCATGATGAAGCGCGACAAGTGGATCGACTTCATGGCGCAAAAGGCCGGCATCTGATTTTCATTCGGATGGGTCTCATCCGCTCCCCCGGCGCGGCGGCCCATCCAAAATGAGGGAAACACAATACCGCTTGACCGGGACCCGGTCAGGCGGTATAATTATTTAGATATCCATTTTCTGAAAATCAATTCCGGGGGCGCTCGCGCCCCCGTTTCACGGAGGCCGCCATGACGAAAAACCGTCCGCTCTTCTTTTCCCTCGCGGGCTGCGCCGCAGTCTGCCTGATCCTGCGCGTCATGCTCAAGCTCACCGCGGTCGACCCCGCCACCGGCTTTTACGAGGGCGGCGGCGCGCTGCCCCTCGTTTTCAACATCCTGCTGGGCGTTTCGGTCCTTCTGCTGCTGGCGGCCGGGTACCTCTCCGGGCGGAGGATGCGCGGCGCGTCCGTCACCTTCACCATCCCGCTCCGGGCGCTTTCCATCGCGGCGGGGGCCGCGCTCTTCTGCTGGACGCTGCTGCGGCTGAAGGAGCTTTCGGAAGTCTTTTCCGCCGATTACCCGCTCATGCCCAAGCTGCTCCTCTGCTTCTTCACCCTCCTCTTCCGGCTGGCCCTGCCCTGGATCAGCGCCTTTCTTTTCTTCCGGGTCGCGGGCGCCGGGCCCTTCACGATCCCCTGCGAATTCCGCGCTTTTACGGCCGAACCCGACCCCCGGCTTGCGCAAAACGGCTTCGACCTCGAGGGAGGTCTGCGCACCCTGCGGATGAACGGCTGGCTGATGCTGCTGCCGCTCGTGTGGGAGATCGGCGAGCTGCTCAGCTCCTTTATGGCCTACACCGCGCTGCGCAACGTCTCCGACCAGATGCTCACGATCGTCATGCTGATCCTGATGGCCCCCTTCCTGCTCGCGCACGCGCGCATCCTCTCGGGCGTCGGCGCCGAAAAGGGCGTGCGCCAGCTCCTCTTTTTCGGTCCCGCGTTCGCCCTCTTCGCGATCGCCGTGCCGGGCGGCATGATCGCGGCCGCGCTCGCCGGGAAGACCGTCGCGCTCGGGCTCTCCCCCGCGGCCGCCGTCTTCTACTTCCTCTCGGGGCTCTACGCGGCGGCCCTCTGCCTCTCCCTCAGGCGCTCCGGCCGGTGATCTGCTCACGCCAAAAAAGCCCCGTTCCGCTTTCGCGGAACGGGGCTTTTCTCATCTCTTTGATTACGCGGCGGGCTGGGCGGCCGAATCGGCCTGCACCTGCTGGCTGTACTCGGGGAGCAGCTCGGAGGGCAGGTCGCGGATTGCCGTGAGCCGGTAGTGGTCCTTGACCTTTTTCAGCTCGTAGATCATGTATTTGTCCGCCTCCGGCTTGCCGTCCTTGTCGGCGGTGGCCTGGGTCCAGGCGGTCGTCGGCTGGAGGTAGCCCACCGTCAGCGTGTAGACGTCCCCCTTCTTGACCACCCGCTCGACGCTCGGCGTGTACATGCCCACCTGTCCGGTGACCGGCACGTAGTAGGTCCTGGTCTCCTCGTCGTAGACGTAGTTGTCGACGTAGTTGATCGTAAAGGTCTGGTGCTCCAGCTTCACGTCGGGACCGTAGAGCCGGGCGCACGCCACGTCCACGTCGGACGCGGGCACCATGACGCGCTCGAGCGGGTCCTCCTGGTAGCTGGCGCGCTTTTCCCCGAGCATCGCGCTCCACAGCGACGACTGCAGCAGGAAGAGGGGGTTCACGTCGGAGGGGGACTCGAAAGGCAGCGGGTCGAACATCAGCACCGGCGTGATGATCTGCTCGAACTTCTGTTTTTCGCGGGTGTTGTCGAGCAGGCTCTGGGTGAAGCGCACGCAGAAGATGCCCACCGCGACGAGCCCCACCGCCGCCAGGAAGAGGAAGATCCCCCCGACCGGCGCGGCATATTTATTTTTCCGGTAGTGAAGCCCTTCGGCGGGGTCCCGCCGCGGGGCCTGATTCGTTTTCTCCATGCCAGTGTCCTTTCCGCGGTCCGTCAGCGGGTCTGGCCGCTGCCGGTCACGATGTATTTGCAGGAGCAGAGCTCATTGAGGCCCATCGGCCCGCGCGCGTGCAGCTTCTGGGTGGAGATGCCGATCTCCGCGCCGAAGCCGAACTCCCCGCCGTCGGTAAAGCGGGTGGACGCGTTGACGTAGACGGCCGCCGCGTCGATGCGCGAGGTAAACTCCTGCGCGTGCGAATAAGTTTCGGTGAGGATCGCCTCCGAATGCCCGGTGGTGTACCGCTGGATGTGTTCAATCGCCTCGTCGAGGCTGTCGACCACCCGCAGCGCGAGGATGTAGTCGTCAAACTCGGTGTCGTAGTCCTCCTCGGCGGCGGGGACGACGCCGGGGATGAGGGCGGCCGTGCGCGCGCAGCCGCGCAGCTCGACATGGTGGACGTCGAGCGCCTCCTTGAGCCTCGGCAAAAACGCCGCCGCGATCTCCCGGTGCACGAGCACCGTCTCCACCGCGTTGCAGACGGAGGGGCGGGAGGTCTTGGCGTTGTCACAGACGCGCACCGCCATCTCCAAATCGGCCGAGTCGTCCACATAGATGTGGCAGTTGCCCGCGCCCGTCTCGATGACGGGGACGCTCGCGCCCTTGACGACCGCCTGGATGAGCCCCTTGCCGCCGCGCGGGATGAGCGCGTCGAGGTAGCCGTCGAGGGTCATCAGGTCGCCCGCGGAGGCGCGGGAGGTGTCGGTGACGAGCTGGATGCCGTCGCGCGGGAGCCCCGCGCCCTCGAGCGCGCCGCACATGATCTCGGCGAACGCGGTGTTCGACCGGATGGCCTCCTTGCCGCCCCGCAGGATGCAGGCGTTGGCCGATTTGAGGCAGAGGCAGGCCGCGTCGACGGTGACGTTGGGGCGCGCCTCGTAGATCATGCCGACCACGCCGAGCGGCACCCGCACCTTTTCGATCTTGAGCCCGTTGGGGCGGCTGCCGCCGCCGATGATCTGCCCGACCGGGTCGGGCAGCTTCACGAGGTCGCGCACCGCCTCCGCGATGTCCGAAATGCGCGCCGGAGTCAGCCGCAGGCGGTCCTGCATCGACGCGATCATGCCGTTTTCCTTTGCCGCCGCGAGGTCCTTTTCATTCTCGGCCAGCACCGCCGCCGCGTTCGCCTCGAGCGCCGCGGCGATCGCGGTAAGGGCCGCGTTCCGCTGCCCCGTGGTCGTGCACGCGAGCACGCGGGACGCCGCGCGGGCGCGTTTTCCGGTTTCGGTCAGGCTGTTCATCTGCGCCGCCTCCTTTTGATGGGGGTGTCTATTTCGCCGCGGGGAAGTAGGTCCCGATCTCCGCGTTTTCAAACAGGTCGTAGAGCCTCTTCGGCTGCGCGCCGTTCATGATGACCATGTCGACGCCCGCCGCCGTCGCGATCTGGGCGGCGTGGATTTTCGTGATCATGCCGCCGGTGCCGCGCGCGCTGCCCGCGCCCGCGGCGCACGCCTCGATTTCGGGCGTGATCTCTTTCACCTCGTGCAGCAGCTTCGCATCGGGGTTTTCGCGCGGGTTGCCGTCGAAGAGGCCGTCGATGTCGCTTAAAATCACCAGCAGGTCCGCGCCCGCCAGCTCCGCCACCGTCGCCGAAAGGGTGTCGTTGTCGCCGAAGGTGGCCGCGTGCTCGATCTCCTCCGTGCAGACCGTGTCGTTCTCGTTGACGATCGGGATCGTGCCCAGGCCGAGCAGCCGCTCGAACGTGTTCTGGACGTTGCGCTTGCGCATCGGGTCGTCGACCACGTCGCGGGTCAGCAGGACCTGCGACGTGACGTGGTTATATTCGGAAAAGTGCTTGTCGTAGATGTACATCAGCTCGCACTGCCCGATGGCGGCCACCGCCTGCTTGCCCGGCATGTCGCAGGGCTTTTCCCGCAGCCCGAGCTTGCCGACCCCCACGGCCATGGCGCCGGAGGAGACGAGCACGACCTGCCGGCCGCTGTTCTCGATGTCGGCGAGCACCTTCACGAGCTGCTCCACCCGCCGGATGTTGAGAAGCCCGCTCTCGTGGGTGAGGGTGGACGATCCGACCTTCACCACGACCCGCCTGGCCTTTGAAAAATCCCTCATATTCATCTGCTCCCCGTCCCGCGAAGCGGGAACGATATTATTCGTCTTTCTTTTTGTCCGCCCGCCGCCCCTCGCCGGGGCCGGGCTCCTCCTCGAGGGTCGGGATCCGCTCGACGCGCAGCGAAAGGATCCGCTGCTCCTCCACCTCGGACACGGTGACCACCAGGTCGCGGTAGCCGTACTGCTCGCCCGCCTCGGGGATGTGGCCGAGCATCTCCATCGCCCAGCCGCCCGCGGTATTGTAATCGCTCTCAAAGCTCCGGTCGTCCTCGCCGAGCTCCTCGAGCATCTCAAAGACGTTCATGTCGCCGCTCACGATATAGGTGTCGCGGCCGACCTGCACGAAGTCGTCCCGCACCTCGTCCGACTCGTCCCAGATGTCGCCGACGAGCTGTTCGAGCACGTCCTCCATCGTGACGATGCCCATCGTGCCGCCGTAGTCGTCGGTGACGACCGCCAGGTGCAGCTTTTTCGCCTTGAACTCGGCGAGCAGGGTGGAGATCCGCATCGTCTTGTGCACGAAGACGCAGTCGGTCACGAGGTGGGAAAGGCGGGTGTCGGTCTTCTGCACGACCGCCTTGAGCAGGTCGCGCACCTGTAAAACGCCGATGATGTTGTCGACGGTGCCCCGGTAGACGGGGATGCGGGAGAAGTGCGCGCCGAGCACCACCTCGAGCGCCTCGTCGAGCGGGTCCTCGACGTCGATCGTGACGAGGTCGACGCGCGGGGTCAGGATCTCCTGCACGGTGATCTCGTCAAAGTCGAGGGCCGACTGCACGAGATCGCTCTCCTGCTCCTCGAGCACGCCCTCCTGCTCGATCGATTCGACGATGTATTTGAGCTCCTCCTCGGTGACGGAGGGCTGCGCCTCCGCGCCCTTCAAAAGGCGCAGGGAAAGCTCCTTGATCTTGACGAAGAAGAAAACCACGGGGGTCAGCAGCTTGATGAAGAACTGGAGCAGGCCGCCCGTCTTCATGGCGATCGACTCGCTGTTCTCCTTCGCCAGCGTTTTCGGCAGGATTTCTCCAAAGATCAGTACCAGGATGGTCATCACCGTTGTGGCGATCGCCGCGCCCGAGGCGCCGAAGACCGCCGTCGCGATCACCGTGGCAATCGACGCGCTCGCCATGTTGACGACGTTGTTGCCCACCAGGATGGTCGAGAGCAGGCGGTCGAAGTCGTCCACGACCGCGAGCGCCCGTTTCGCTTTTTTGTTTCCGCCGTCCGCGTAGTTCTTCATGCGGATCTTGTTGAGGGACGAATAGGCCGTCTCACTCGCGGAGAAAAAGGCGGAGAAGCAAAGCAGTACCACCAAAACCAGGTATAATATGCCGCTTGTACTGTCCAAGAAAAAACCAACCTCCATATTGTCATTAGAATTTTGTACGGGTGTACAGATGCTATCATAGCAAATTTCCCGCCCGTTAACAATTGATTATAGCATATATTCACCGAAAATTCAATTTTTCCAGGGGTCCTTTTGCAAAAGGACCCCTGGAAGCCCCTCCCCGGGGAACTTTTGAAAAAGTGCCCCCGGACCCCTTTAAAACTTTTGGTTCAGGCCGGCCGCGCCCCCCGCCGCGCCCGCGCCCCGCAGGGCGCAAGACACTTGATCCTGTAAAGCGCTTTTTTGGTTCTTTTTTAAAGAAAAAAAGAACGGGCCCGCCGGAAGGCGGGCCCGATGTGATCCATACGCTTACTGCTGCTTCGCGGCGTTCTTTTTGGCCTCCATGGCGATGAGCGCGTCGCGGCGGGAGAGGTTGATGCGGCCCTGTTGGTCGATCTCGGTGACCTTGACGATGACCTCGTCGCCGGGGGCGACGACGTCCTCGACCTTCTCGACGCGGCCCATATCGAGCTTGGAGATGTGCACGAGGCCCTCCTTGCCGGGGGCGAGCTCGACGAAGGCGCCGAAGTTCATCAGGCGGGTGACCTTGCCCTTGTAGATCGCGCCGACTTCGGGGTCGTTGACGATCGTCTCGATGATCGAGACGGCGCGGCGGATGCCGTCCGCGTCGACCGACGAGACCACGACGGTGCCGTCGTCGTCGATGTCGATCTTGACACCGCAGTCGGCGGAGATCTTCTGGATGACCTTGCCGCCCGAACCGATGACCTCGCGGATCTTGTCGGGGTTGATGTGGATGCTCTTCACCTTGGGCGCGTACTTGGAGAGCTCCTCACGCGGCGCGGGGATGGCCGGCAGCATGATGTCGTTGAGGATATACATGCGCGCCTGGTAGGTCTTCTCAAACGCCTCTTTGATCATGTCGTAGTTGAGGCCCTTGATCTTGAGGTCCATCTGGATGGCGGTAATGCCCTTTTCGGTGCCGCCGACCTTGAAGTCCATGTCGCCGAAGAAGTCCTCGAGCCCCTGGATGTCGACCATCGTCATCCAGCGGTCGCCCTCGGTGATCAGTCCGCAGGAGATGCCCGCGACGGGGCGCTTGATCGGCACGCCCGCGTCCATCAGCGCCAGCGTGGAGCCGCAGATGGAGCCCTGCGAGGTGGAGCCGTTGGAGGAGAGCACCTCGGAGACGAGGCGGATGGTGTAGGGGAACTCCTCAAGCGACGGAATCATCGGCTCGAGGGCGCGCTCGGCGAGCGCGCCGTGACCGATCTCGCGGCGGCCGGGGCCGCGGCTGGGCTTGGTTTCGCCCGTCGAATAGGAGGGGAAGTTGTAGTGGTGGATGTAGCGCTTCTGGTCCTGGTCGTCGATGCCGTCGAGCTTCTGGGCCTCGCTGACGGTGCCGAGCGTGCAGATGGTCAGCACCTGGGTCTGGCCGCGGGTAAACATGCCGGAGCCATGGACGCGGGGCAGCAGGCCGACCTCGGCGGCCAGCGGGCGGATCTCGTCCATCTTGCGGCCGTCGACGCGCTTCTGCTCGTCGAGCAGCCAGCGGCGGACGACGAATTTCTGGAGCTGGTAGAACGCCTCGTCGATCTGGGCGGCGTTGGACTTCTCCTCGTCGTCGAACTGCGCGTGGACGCGCTCCTCGACGGGGGCAAGGCGCTCGTCGCGCACGCTCTTGTCGTCGGTGTCGAGCGCGGCGCGCACGTCCTCGATGGCGAACTCCTTGACCGCCTCGAAGAGGTCGGCGGGGACCTTGACCGACTCGAAGGCGAACTTCGGCTTGCCGATCTCGGCCTGGATCTCCTTGATCTTGCGGACCATCTTCTTGATCTCGGTGTGGCCCTGGATGATCGCGTCGAGCATGACGTCGTTGCCGACCTCGTTGGCGCCCGCCTCGATCATGCAGATGACGTCCTCGTCCGCCGCCACGGTCAGGTGCAGGTCGCTCTTCGCGCGCTGCTCGGCGGTCGGGCAGACGACGATCTCGCCGTCGACAAGCCCGACGTTGACGCCGGCGATCGGTCCGTTCCAGGGGATATCGGAGATGGTCAGCGCGAGCGAAACGCCGCACATGCCGGCGATCTCGGGCGGGCAGTCGGCGTCGACCGACATGACGGTCATGACGACCGAGCAGTCGTTGCGCATGTCCTTGGGGAAGAGCGGGCGGATGGGGCGGTCGACGAGGCGGGAGTTGAGGATCGCCTTGTCGGAGGGGCGCGCCTCGCGCTTAATAAAGGAGCCGGGGATCTTGCCGACCGAATAGAGCTTCTCCTCGAAGTCGACCGACAGCGGGAAGAAATCGATGCCCTCGCGGGGCTTTTTGGAGGCGGTGACGTTGCAGAGCACGACCGTCTCGCCCCAGCGCACGAGGATCGACGCGTTGGACAGGCAGCACATCTTGCCCGTTTCAAAGGTCATTTTCTTGCCGCCGTATTCGATTTCGTATACCTTGTAGTTTTCAAACATTGCAGTTCCTCCGTAATCAAAAATATTTTATCTCACGGAGCTGCGTACTTTTTAGCAAGTATTTCAGCGTTCGAGGGCGCCTCGAGCGCTCAAGTAACTGCTAAAAGGACGCCCACAGCTCCGTAAAATTCTTCTGGATGATGCATCGAAAGGCAGGCGGACGCTCCGCCTGCCTTTCGTTTATGACTTACTTGCGCAGGCCCAGCTTGGCAATCAGCGCGCGGTAGCGGTTGATGTCCTTTTTGGCCAGATAGTTGAGCAGGTTTCTCCGCTGGCCGATCATCTTGAAGAGGCCGCGGCGGGAATGATGGTCCTTCTTGTGGGTCTTGAGGTGCTCGGTGAGGTCGGCGATCCTCTTGGTGAGGATGGCAACCTGGACTTCCGGCGAACCGGTGTCGCCCTCATGGGTGGCGTTCTGGAGAATGACTTCCTGTTTTTCTTCCTTGCGGATCATGTTGGGAATCACCTTTCATGTTAAATTTGCCTTGATCTCAGGGACAGGCGGGTGACATCCCGTTCGGCTCTTCGCCCGGGCGTAAAACCCTGTCTCCGTGAAAAAGGTCACATCAATTGTTTATTGTAGCATAGTGTTGACCGAATGTAAAGGGATCATGCCCCTTTATTTTCCGTTTTTTTCGGCAATGTACCGTTCCGCGACGGGCAGGGAGGCCGCCGCGTCCGCCTGAATCTGGCGTTTGAGCTCCTCGACCGACGGGAACTTCCGCTCCCCCCGCAGAAACCGCAGCAACCGCACCTCGACCGCCTGCCCGTAGAGGTCGCCCGAAAAGCCGATGATGTAGGTCTCCGAGTTGACGGCGGACGCGTTCTCCACCGTCGGGCGCAGCCCGATGTTGGTGACCGCCGGGCGCAGGACCCCGTCCACCCGCGCCGCCGCCGCGTAGACCCCGTGGCGCAGCCGCACAAAGTCGGCGGGGAACCGCTGGTTGATCGTCGGAGAGTCGATCGTGCGGCCGAGCCGCTTGCCGTGCACGACGGTGAAGTCGTAGCCGAACGCCCGCCCGAGCAGCTCGCCGGCGGTTTCGACCTCCCCCTCGCCGAGCAGACGGCGGATGCGGGTGCTGCTCACCCGCTCGCCCCCCCACAGCACAGCCGGGACGACGTCCACCTCGACGCCGCGCGCCGCGCAGAGGGTTTTCAGCATCGGCACGTCCCCCGCGGCGTCCCGCCCGAACCGGAAGTCGTCGCCGCAACAGACGACCGCCGCGCCGAGCCGCCGCACGAGCACCTCGTCGACGAATTCCTCCGGCGGCATGGCGGAAAAATCGGTGAAGTCGGGGGAGAGCAGCAGCCGCACCCCCCATTTCTCGAGCATGTGGAACTTTTTCGTCTCGGTGATGATCTCGCAGTTGTCGCATTTGCGGGCGGGATGCCCGCTGTGGATCGTAAAGGTGAAGACGCCGGGGGTGAGCCCCGCCTCCCCGGCCCGTTCGACGGCGCGGCCGATCACCGCGGCGTGCCCGATGTGCAGCCCGTCGAAAAAGCCGCAGGCGACGGCCGACCGGCCGGTCGGGGCCGCCTCGGCGATCGTATGAAAGACCCGCAAGGGCTACACCTCCAGCGTAAATAGTTTAACCATCCGGAATTCCCCGTTTTTCACCTCCGCCGTCCCGAGGAAGGTCTCCTCCCCCAGATAGACCGCGAAGGGGCCCTCCCCCCCGGGGCGGGCGACGCGCGCCGGGTCGAGGCGCACGCCGTTTAAAAACATCTTCGCCTGCTTTTCGCTGAGGCGCGCCCTGGGCAGCCCCGCGAAGGCCGCGCCCACCGGGAGCAGCGCTTCCGCAAACCGGCCCTCCCGCGCGAGCTCCCCGGCCTCCCCGATCGTGACGCAGTCGGCGAGCGTGAAGCCCGCCGCCATCGTGCGCCGCAGCCCGGTCATGACCGCGCCGAAGCCGAGCGCCTCGCCGATATCGGCCACCAGCGTGCGGATGTAGGTCCCCTTGGAGCAGTGCACGTCGATCCGGCAGGTGTGGGACGCCCCGTCCCACGAGACGAAGTCGAGCGAATGGATGGTGACGGGGCGGGCCTTCCGCTCCACCTCCACCCCCTGCCGCGCGAGCTCGTAAAGGCGTTTGCCCTCCACCCGCAGGGCGGAGTACATGGGCGGCACCTGCATGATCTGCCCCGTGAAACGCGCGGCGGCCTTTCGCACGTCCGCCTCTGAGACTCCCGAAGGGTCCCGCTCACAGAGCACCCTGCCCGTCGCGTCCTGCGTGTCGGTGGTCACGCCGAGCCGGAAATCCGCGAGGTAGCGCTTGTCCTGCCGGGGCAGAATGTCGCACGCCTTGGTCGCGCGGCCGAAAAAAAGCGGAAGCACGCCCGTCGCCATCGGATCGAGCGTCCCCGCGTGGCCGACGCGGCGGGTGCCCGCGATCCCGCGCAGCTTCGCCACCACGTCGAACGATGTAAAGCCTTCCGGCTTGTCTATGCAAAGGATTCCGTTTTGTTCCGCCATATGTCTTCCTGCCCCTTATCCTTCCCTCAAACGGGGGTGAGTTCGGTCCGGAGCTCCTCCACCAGGCGGGCCTTGACCTCCTCGAGCGTCCCCTCGAGGGTGCAGCCAGCCGCGCGGGCATGTCCGCCGCCGCCGAGGCGCGCGCAGGCCGCGGACGAGTTCACATGCTCGCTGCTGCGCATCGAGACGCGCCAGCGGCGCTCCTCCTTCTGCTGGAGCATCACCGCGACGTCCACCCCTTCGATCTGCCGCGGGACGGCCGCGATGCCCTCCATGTCCTCCTCGGGCACGCCCGTCTCCGCGATCGCCCGCCGGGTCATGACGGTGATCACCATGCGGTGGTCGTAGTGGTATTCCAGCGTGTCCATGACCCGGCGCTCGAGCTCCATGCGCGCGACCGACTTGGTCTCGAACATCATCTTGTTGATGCGGTAGCTGTCGATGCCGGTGCGCATCATCTCGGCCGCGAGGATGTGGGTGCGGGCGGTCGTGTTGGAGTAGCGGAAGCACCCCGTGTCGGTCGCCAGCCCCGTGTAGATGCACACCGCCATGCGGTAGTCGATCCCCACGCCGAGCTCCTGGATGATGCAGTAGATCGATTCCACCGTGGCGGCGGCGCCGGTGTCGAGCAGCAGGTTTTCCGCGTAGCGGGTGTTGGAGGGATGGTGGTCGACGCAGAGGCCGATCCTCCCCTCATACCGCGGGCGCAGGTCCCCCAGAAGCTGCACGTCCGCGATGTCCACCGCGACCACCAGCTCG
Organism: Anaerotruncus sp. DFI.9.16; assembly: GCF_024461615.1. Classification (NCBI taxonomy): domain Bacteria; kingdom Bacillati; phylum Bacillota; class Clostridia; order Eubacteriales; family Oscillospiraceae; genus Anaerotruncus; species Anaerotruncus sp. DFI.9.16. Next base: position 6,552 of record NZ_JANFZX010000049.1, on the reverse strand, counting down.
GGGGCAAACGCCGGCTGTTCCTCCCCGGTGAAGCCGGGGTACATGAAGCAGTAGCGCGGCGGGAACCCGTCCGGGCATTCGATCCGCGCGGTCTTGCCGAGCGCGCGCAGCGCGCCGAGCAGCGCGAAGCCGCTGCCCAGCGTGTCGCCGTCCGGCTTCTGGTGGCAGAGGATCACGATATGGTCCGCCCCGCGGATGATCGCGGCCGCGCCCGCGGCGTCCACCGGTCTGCTGGTTCCCAATTGCGTCACCTCACTTCTGAAGGTCGTTTAACATCCTGGCGATATCCGCGCTGTGGGCGATCGAATCGTCCGCCACAAAGCTGAACTCGGGGAGCCTGCGCAGCTTGAGCCGGCTGTTCAGCTCGTGCTTGATGAAGCCGGCCGCGCTCGTGAGCCCCTTGACGGCGCTTTTGGCCGCCTCGAGGCCGTCCATCGAGCTGATGTAGACCTTGCAGGAGCTCAGATCCTTCGCAAGGTCGAGCTTTACGATCGACAGCAGCCCCGTGATGCGCGGGTCCTTGAGGGAGCGCATGATGTCGCTCAGCTCCCGTTTGACGTCCTCTTCCGTTCTGGAAGCCCTGTAAGAGCCCATGACGAGCCCTCCTTCCGGTCACATTCGCGGGGAAGCCCCGCGCTGTTAGGATTCGCGATATTCCTCGATTTCATACGCCTCGAAGATGTCGCCCTCCTTGATGTCGTTGAACTTATTGAGCCCGGTGCCGCACTCGTAGCCCTTCGCGACCTCCTTGACGTCGTCCTTGAAGCGCTTGAGGGAGGCGAGCTTGTCGTCGGCGATGATGATGCCGTCGCGCACGACGCGGATCTCCGCGTTGCGGGTGATCTTGCCCTCGAGCACGTAGCAGCCCGCGACGGTGCCCACGCCGGTGATCTTGTAGACCTGGCGGACCTCGGCGCGGCCGAGCTCGACCTCGCGGGTCTTGGGCGCGAGCATGCCCTTGATGGCCGTTTCGACGTCGTTGATGGCGTCGTAGATGATGCGGTAGAACCGCAGCTCGACGCCGTCGCGCTCGGCGTTCTCCTTGGCGACGGGGTCGGGACGGACGTTGAAGCCGACGATGATCGCGTTGGACGCGTCGGCGAGCATGACGTCGCTCTCGCTGACCGCGCCGACCGCGCCGTGGATAACCTTGACGCGCACCTCTTCGTTCGAGAGCTTTTCAAGCGACTGCTTGACGGCCTCGACCGAGCCCTGCACGTCGGCCTTGACGATGATGGGCAGCTCCTTGACGTCGCCCTGGGAGATGTGGCTGAAGAGGTTGTCGAGGGTGACCTTCTCGTAGGCGCTGAACTGCGCCTCCTTCTGCTCGTGCTTGCGCTGCTCGACGAGCTCCTTGGCGAGGCGCTCGTCCTCGACGGCGTTGAGCACGTCGCCCGCCTCCGGCACGTCGTCCAGGCCGGTGATCTCCACCGGCGTCGAGGGGCCGGCCTCCTCCACCCGCTCTCCGCGGTCGTTGAGCATGACGCGCACGCGCCCGAAGGTGCTGCCCGCGATGACCGCGTCGCCCGCATGCAGCGTGCCCGTCTGAACGAGGATCGTCGCGACGGGGCCGCGGCCCTTGTCGAGTTTCGCCTCGATGACGGTGCCGCGCGCCATGCGGTCGGGGTTGGCCTTGAGTTCGCTCGTGTCCGCGACGAGCTGGATCATCTCGAGCAGGTCGGGGATGCCGTCGCCGGTCTTGGCCGAGACGGGCATGCAGGGCACGTCGCCGCCCCACGCCTCGGGCACCAGCTCGTATTCGGTCAGCTCCTGCATTACCTTGTCGGGGTTCGCGTGGGGCTTATCCATCTTGTTGATCGCCACAATGATCGAGACGCCTGCCGCCTTGGCGTGGTTGATCGCCTCGACCGTCTGAGGCATGATGCCGTCGTCCGCCGCGACCACGATGACAGCGATGTCGGTGACCTGCGCGCCGCGGGCGCGCATCGAGGTGAACGCCGCGTGTCCGGGGGTGTCGAGGAAGGTGACCGGGCGGTCGTTGACCATGACCTGGTAGGCGCCGATGTGCTGGGTGATGCCGCCGGCCTCCCCCTCGGTCACGTTGGTGTTGCGGATCGCGTCGAGCAGGGAGGTCTTGCCGTGGTCGACGTGGCCCATGACCACGACGATGGGCGGACGCTCGACGAGGGTGGAGTCGTCGTCCTCGTTCTCCACCTGGAAGAGGCGGTCCTCGATCGTGACGACGACCTCCTTCTCGACCTTCGCGCCGATCTCCATGGCGACCATGGCGGCGGTGTCGTAATCGATCGTGTCGCTGATCGACGCCATCACGCCGAGCGTCATGAGCCGCTTGATGACCTCGGAGGCGGTCAGGTGCAGCCGCGCGGCCAGCTCGCCCACCGTCATCTCCTCGGGCAGGGCGACCTCGAGGTTCTTGCGGCGCTGGCGCTCCAGCTCCAGGCGGCGCATTTTGGCGTCCTCCCGCTCCTTGCGGGACATGACCGGCTTGCCGCGGCGGCGCTCGGCGCTGCGCTGGGTCAGCTTCTGCTTCTGCGCGGTCATATTCTGGTTGCCCACCTTCTGCTGGGCGAGGGTGTCGTATTTCTCGTTGTAGCGGTCGAGCTCCACCTGCGTGGCGCCCGCGCGCATATCCACCGTCGCGGAGCCGCGCTGGCGCGGCGGCTGGTTCCGGTTGGGCTGCTGCGGCTGAGCCGCCGGGCGGGGCGGCTGCGGGCGGTTCTGCTGGCCGCCCTGGCCCTGCTGGGGCGCCGGACGTCCCTGCTGCGGGCGGTTCTGGTTAAAGCCGCCCTGCTGGGGCCTGCCGTTCTGCTGCGGCCGGTTCTGGCCCTGGCCGCCCTGCTGCGGACGCCCGTTCTGCTGCGGCCGGTTCTGCTGGCCGCCCTGCTGCGGACGCGCGGGGGCCGCCGCCTGCGGGGCGGGGGCCTTCGGCTGCTGCGCCGCGCGCTGGGCCGCGGCCTGGCGCGCCGCCTCCTGACGGGCGGCCTCCTGGGCCGCGCGCGCCTGCTCGGCGGCCTTTCGGGCGGCTTCCTGCGCGGCTTCCTTCCTGGCGCGCCCCGCCGCGAAGTATTCGTCGAAGCTCTCCACCTGGTTCTGGTTGGTGTAGTGGTTGAAGATCACGCTGAGCTCCTGCTCGTTGAGGGCGGTCATGCTCTTGCGCTCCCCCTGGAAATTCGCCGCGAGCAGGTCGACGACCTCCTTGCTCGCAACGCCGAGGTCCTTCGCGACCTCGTGGACCCTGTACTTTTCTATCATAGAATCAAATCCTCCTCTTAGTCCGTAGTGACGGTACCTGACGTTCGCAAACCACAGCCGTCACCGCGGAGTTGGAACGCTTTCCCGGGATCTATTGTTCGGCCGTCTCCGCCCCCTCCGGGGGGAGCAGGCCGGCGATCATCTTTGCAAAACCGCCGTCGCACACCGCGAACACGCCGTAACGCTTGCCCGCCGTGGCCCACAGCTCATCCATCGTGCGCGGGATCATCCGCAGGGGGACCTTCCCCTCTTCGCACGCGAACCGCATCTGGCGCACCGTGCGTTCGGCCGCGTCCGACGCGAGCAGCACCAGCCGGGCGCCGCCTTTCATAATCTCTTCCCGTACCACGTCCCCGCCCATTTTGAGCCTGCCCGCCTTGCGGCAGAGGGAGAGGGCCGAGAGCAGCTTGTCATTCATCCGGAGGTTCCCCCATTTCTCGCTCGAGGCGCTCGTACACCTCGTCGGGGATTTTACAGTCGAACGCGCGCTCGAGCCGGCGCGCCTTGCGCGCCTTTTTGAGGCAGTCGGGGTTCTGGCAGAGGTAGGCGCCGCGGCCCGATTTTTTCCCCGTCGGGTCGAGCAGGATCTCCCCCTCCGGCGTGCGAACCACCCGCACGAGCTCCTTTTTCGGCCTGTGCTCGGCGCATCCCGAACACATGCGCACCGGCTGTTTTTTCTGTACCATCTTTTCCTCCTTGTCGCGCCCGCGCACGCGGGCCGGGGTCGGGAAGTTATTCGCCGTAGAAGCCGCTCTCCGGCTTGATGTCGATCTTCCAGCCGGTCAGCTTGGCGGCGAGGCGGGCGTTCTGGCCCTTGTTGCCGATCGCCAGCGAAAGCTGGTGGTCGGGCACCGTGACCTTGCAGCTCTTGGCCCCCTCGGGGTCGAGCTCGACCCCCAGCACGTCGGCCGGGGAGAGCGCCGCCGCGATGAATTCGGCCGGGTCGGCGGAATATTTGACCACGTCGATCTTTTCCCCGCCCAGCTCGTCGACGATCGCCGACACGCGCTGACCCTTGGGACCGATGCAAGCGCCCACCGGGTCGACGTTCTCGTCGTTCGACCAGACGGCGATCTTGGTGCGGCTGCCCGCCTCGCGGGAGATCGACTTGACCTCGATCGTGCCGTCGAAGATCTCGGGCACCTCCATCTCGAAGAGGCGCTTGACCAGCCCCGGATGGGTGCGTGAGATCATGATACGCGGGCCCTTTTCGCCGTTGACCACGTCGACGACGTAGACCTTGACGCGCGAGTTGTCGGGGAACTCCTCGCCGGGGACCTGCTCGCTCTTGGGCAGGATCGCCTCCGACTTGCCGATCTCCAGCGTGACGTTGCCCTTCTTGGGGTCGGTCTTGATGACCGTGGCGGTCACGATGTCGTGCTGGCGGGAGGAATACTCCTCAAAGAGCTGGCCGCGCTCCACCTCGCGGATGCCCTGGCGGATGACGTGCTTGGCGGTCTGGGCCGCGATGCGGCCGAACTGCTTGGTGTCGAGCGGGATCTCCACCACGTCGCCGAGCGTCGCGCCGCTCTGGTATTTGGCGGCCTCCTCCGGGAGAATCTCCTGCGCCGGGTCGAGCACGTCGTCGACCACCGTTTTGCGCATCGCCACATAGAACCGGCCGGTGCCGGGGTCGATCTCCACGACGCTGTCCTCGGACGCGCCCATGTCCCGGCGGATCGCGTTGCCGATCGCGGTCGCGATCTTTTCCGCCAGAAGGCTTCGCGGGATGCCCTTTTCCTTTTCAAGAAGCGCCAGAGCTTCAAAAAATTCGGTGTTGCTCGTTTCCATTTTTCGGTTGCCTCCATCAATGTCGTAATCCGGGCTTTCCCGTTAAAATTCTTCGTACAGCCGCACAAACGCGGTCTCGGCCAGGGTGAAGGCCATCTCCACGTCCCCGTCCAGCTCGACCGAGATCGTCCCATCCTCATGGTATGCGGAAAGGGTCCCGATAAAGTCGCGCTCCCCCTCCACCGGCCGGATGAGCCGCACCAGCACGTCGGAGCCGAGGTACTTCCTGAAATGCCAGTCCTTCGTCAGCCGCCGCTCGACGCCGGGCGAGCCGACCTCCAGCGTATAGCTCTGGGGAATCGGGTCCTTTTCATCCAGCAGGTCGCTCATCGCGCGGGAAAACGCCTCGCATTCGTCGATCGTCACGCCGCCGTCCGCGTCCTTGTCGATAAAGTAGCGCAGGTACCAGCCCGCGCCCTCCTTTTCAAACACGACGTCCCACAGATAGACGCCGATCCCCTCGGCCACCGGCGCGGCCAGTTCCGCGCAGACCGCGGCCGTGTTGGGGCGCTTGCCCTTTGGCTGGGTCAACCAAATCCCTCCATACACAAAGGAAAGAGTGAGGTCAACCTCACTCTTTCACAGTTGTTACTATTCTTACAGTAATATACTCTATCACAATTTTTTCCGGATTGCAAGCGGTTATCCCCTTTTTCCTGCGATTTCAGGGGCTTTGCGGCCCTTTCCGGTCCGAAAATCCGCCCTTACCAGCTCTCGGCAAAGGCCGCCGCCTGTTTTTTCGCGCCGCGCAGGATCGCTTCGGGGTCGTTGCCGACGATGTCCAGCCCGTGCGTCCACAGGTAATCGAACCCGTCCACCCCGAACATCGCGCAGATACCCCGCAGGTAGGAGAGAGCCGTCCCGTACAGCGACAGGTCCTCGTGCGTGAAGTCGCCGCCGCTCGTTGTGATCAGCAGCATCTTCTCCCCCCGGCACAGCCCCCGCAGCCTGCCGTCCGGCTCGGGCGAAAAGGTGATGCCGCTCACGCTCACCCGCTCGATATAGACCTTGAGCAGCGCGGGGAAGCTCAAATCCCAATAGGGCGCGGCGATGACGATCTTGTCCGCCGCCGCGAACTGCCGCGCCAGCTTGAAATAGTCGTCCGCCTGCCCGCCCCGCGCAAGCAGCGCGTCGCGGTATTCCAGCTCCTTACCCGTGAAATAGGTAAGCCCCAGCCCCGCCAACGTCAGCTCCTCAATTTCATCCCGCGGATGCTGCTCCCGGTAGACGTTCATGAACGCCTCCGCCACCGCGTAGGTCCGGGAGACCTCCCACCCGCGCGCGCAGGCGTCGACAAAAAGTACCTTTGACATGCGTGTTCCTCCTGTTTCTCGGGCGTTCCCCCGGGATGATGATCCTTTTCTCCATTATAGGGTACCGCCGAAATGAAGTCAAATTGCCGGGGATTCTCCTTGGATTTTCCGCCCCGGGGTCGGAGGGCCTTTTTCGCGCCCCTCCGGGGCGCACCTTGCAAGAGATTCTGCCGCAGGCAGTTCCTCTATGGGAATCCAAAGGGGCGTAAGCCCC